>DASSLB010000159.1:0-16033 GCA_035689945.1 Gaiellaceae bacterium
CCGCCCACACGCCCATCTCCTGGGCGAGCTGCGGGAACTCGTTCGCCTCGATCGCGTTCGCGGTCACCCGCTCCGAGGCGAAGGCGAGCTTGAACGCCAGCAACACGGCCGGCGGGCAGTGCGGTCAAGTCGGTGTGACGAAGACGTCGAGCGCGAGATCGTGGACGAGCTCCTCGAGCGCCGCGAGCGACTCCGCCCGCAGCGACGGCGTGTTGCGTCCGGCCTCGACGATCGCGCCCACGAGCGAGCTGAGCTCGTAGCCCCACGGCAGTCCGTCGTAGCGCACGCCGACGTCCATGCCGTCGGGGCGAATCGAGACGGCGGGAAAGCGCGGGAAGCCCTCCGGCTCCTGCTCCACACGGTAGGTCACGCTCTCGCCGAGCTCCGCGAGCCCCTCGCAGACTCGTTCCATCTCGGCACCGAAGTCGACATCCCCGGCGCCCGCGAGAGGCGTCTCTTCGGGCCCGAGCGCAACGAACAGCTCCACGGGGCGCTCGAGCTCGGCGAACCACTCCCGAACCTTCGTCTCCTCTTCGGCGCGCAGGAGCGCCACTCGCGCTAGCCCCGGGCGTGGAGGTCGCCGATCGCCTGCTCGAGCTCGTCGAGGCGGGCCGCTCCGAACGCGCGGATCGTTCCGTCCGAGTCGACGACGACGTTCGTTGGTACGCCGCGCACGCCGAGGGCATTCGCGAGCTCTGCGCCAGGGTCGAGCAGGATCGGCCCCTTGATGCCCCACATCTCGCAGAAGCGCTCGACCTCGGGGCGCGGTTCGGTCCCTTCCCAGATGTCGATGAGGATGATTTCGGGGCCCGACCGGGCCGCCTCACGAACGCGCAGATCCTCTAGGAACGGCGCCTCCGCGTTGCACGGTCCTCACCAGGAGGCGAAGAAGTTGAGGATGTACTTCTTCTCGGCCCAGTCGTGATTCGTCTTGCGCTCGCCAGTCCAGTAGTCCTCGAGCGCGAAGTCCGGCAGCTTGCCGCCGATGAACGGGCTCGGCGCCTCGAAAACCGGGGCCGGCGGTCGCGCCGCGAGCAGGTCTTCGACGATCGACATCGTCTGGCTGCCGGCGTTCGCGACCAGGAGGCGGCCGTCGTGCGGATCGACTACGACGCCGCCCGGGCCGTGTCCCACCGGGATCTGCGACCACTCCACCCCGTCGGCGACGCCGAGCACGCTCACCGACCCCGCACCGCGGTTCGTGACGTAGATCCGGTCGTGGGCCGGCGCAACCGTGAGCCCGACGGGCGCCTGGCCGGTGCGGATCTCCTCCATGACCTCGATCGCATCGAGGTTGACGCGCGAGACCGTCCCGGCGATCGAGTTGACGATGAAGGCCTCGCCGCGCTCGGGCACGATCCCGATCGCGCAGGTGCCGGTGCCGAGCTCGAGCCTGCCGATCTCCTCGAATGAATCGGCGTCGTAGAAGTTCGCGGACGCGGCGACGAAGTTGACGCAGATCGCGAGGCCACGGGTCGGATCGACGCCGATCGCGCCGGCGCCCGGCTCCGCGTCGACGGTCGCCACGGTCTCGAGCGTGTCGAGGTCGATCACGCTCATCGTCGAGCCGAGGGAGTTGCCGACATAGAGGCGGCGGAACTCCGGCACGTGCGTAAGGCCGGATGGGTAGCCGCCGACCGGGATCGCGGTCTCGACCTCGAGCGTCGCCGAGTCGATGATCGTGACCTGGTCGGAATGCGCGTCGGCACTGAAGACACGGCCTGTCTCCTCGTCGAGGCCGATGTCGATCGGCTCCGCTCCGGTCGCGATCTCGGCGATCACCTCGTGCGACTCGAGATCGACCACCGAGACGAAGTCGCTGCGGGAGCAGGCGACGAACGCGCGCCGCCGCAGGTTGTCGACGGCAATTCCCTCGGGATCGAGGCCGACCGGGATCTCGGCGATCTCCCGCCACGGAGAGCGCGAGTCGATCCGGCACGCGGCACCGACGGGGAAGGCCGGGTCTTCTCGCTCGTCGGTCGCGGCCATCTGATCCGCGAGTATCGCCGTTTCCCGGGACAGACCACGAAGGAACCGGCCGGCGATCGCTAGGATCGGTCCCGCTCTGGCCGGCGGCGTTCTCATCTACGGCGATTCGTTCCGCTCCGCGGACCTGCGGCATGCGGTGCCGCTCGCTGTGCCGGATCCGTTCCTCTACGCCGAGCAGAACGGAAATCGGCACGTGTTCTCCAACTCGATGGAAGCGGCACGGCTGCGCGAGCTCGGGCTCTTCGACGTCCACGTCCACGAGGAATTCGGCGTCGACGAGCTGATCGGATCGGGGATCCCTCGGCGCGAGATCTCGGCGCAGCTCGCGCTGCGAGCCGTGCAGAGCCTCGGCGCGACGCGTTTCACGGTGCCGTACGCGTTCCCTGTGTGGCTCGCCGACCGGCTGCGCGCGGACGGAATCGAGCTCGAGGTCGACCAGGAGCATTTCGACGAGCGCCGCCGCGCCAAGACCGAGTCGCAGCTCGCGGGAATGAGAAGCGCTCAGCGTGCGGCCGAGGCCGCGATGGACGCGTGTCGCGAGCTCCTCCGCCGGTCTGAGATCAGCGGCGACCGGCTGCTCCTCGACGGCGAGCAACTCACCGTGGAGCGCCTGAAGGCGGAGATGAGCATCGTCTTCGCCGCGCATGACACGACCGCCGACGAGTACATCGTCGCGCCCGGCGCGCAAGGCGCGGTCGGTCACGACATGGGCTCGGGACCGATTCCGCCGAGCTCGCCGCTCGTCGTCGACATCTTCCCGCGCGACAACCGCTCCGGCGTCTACACGGACATGACGCGAACCTTCGTCGTCGGCGACGTCCCGGACGATGTGCGCGAGTGGCACCGGCTCGTCAAGGAGGCGCTCGACCGGGCGATCTCGGAGACGAAGCCCGGCGCCGACACGCGCGCGATCTTCGAGGGAACCTGCGAGATCTTCGAGGCCGCCGGCGAGCAAACTCAACGGACGAAGACGCCGGGCGAGCCGCTCGTCGACGGCTTCTTCCACGGCCTCGGTCACGGTGTGGGGCTCGAGGTGCACGAGGAGCCGGGCCTGGGCCTGATCTCCGACCAAGAGCTCGTCGTCGGCGACGTGATCACGATCGAGCCCGGGCTGTACCGAGCGGGATATGGCGGCGTGCGGCTCGAGGACATCGTCCTCGTGACCGAGAACGGCGCCGAGGTTCTCACGGATTATCCGTACGACCTCGAGCCCTGACTGGAGTTTCGGAACCGCAATGTCTTCGGCGCGACGGCGTTCTCGACGTACGGCGGCTTCGGGATGGGCCTCGGCCTGTTCATCATCCTCGGCGTCGACACGTCTCGTTGGCTCGCGGCCTACACCGGCGGTGACCTGACGAACGCGCTGGCGTGGTTCCTGTTCTCGTTCGCGATCTTCAACACGTACATGCTGATCGGGAGCATGCGCGTCAACATGGCCGTCTTCATGGTCTTCCTCACCCTGGAGATCACGGAGATCCTGCTCGTGACCGGCTTCTTCAACATCTCGCACGGCGGCACCGAGTGGTGGCTGCACGCCGGTGGATGGGCCGGAATCGTCACGGCTGGCGTCGCCTGGTACACGTCGGCGGCCGGCGTCTGGAACGGCGTCGCGGGCAGGACGTTGCTGCCTGTCGGCGGGCCGTTGGTGTCGTAATCTCGTGCGGCGGCAGTGGCCTAGGATCCCGGCAATGGAGAGGAAGGAGTCCTTGGCCACTGAGACGGGCCAACACGCGATCGACACGATGCTCCTCGAGGAGCGGACCTATCCGCCTCCCGAGGACTTCGCTGCCCAGGCGAACGCGCAGCCCGACATCTACAACCTTCCGTTCGAGGAGTTCTGGGAGCGGGAGGGTCGCGAGCGGGTCACGTGGTTCGAGCCGTTCACGGAGCTCTACGAGTGGGAACCGCCGTATGCGAAGTGGTACCTGGACGGCAAGCTGAACGTCTGCTTCAACTGCGTCGACCGGCACGTCGAGGCAGGCGCCGGCGAGGTCGTCGCCTACCACTGGGAGGGCGAGCCCGAGGGCGAGACGCGGACGGTCACGTACGCCGATCTCCAGAAGGATGTCGTTCGCTTCGCGAACGCGCTCAAGGAGCTGGGCGTCGAGAAGGGAACGCCGGTCGGGATCTACATGGGCATGGTCCCGGAGCTGCCGGTGGCGATGCTCGCCTGCACGCGGCTCGGCGCCCCGCACACCGTCGTGTTCGGCGGCTTCTCGGCGGACTCCCTCTCGGGGCGGCTGAACGACATGAAGTGCGAGGTGCTCATCACCCAGGACGAAGCGTGGCGGCGCGGCTCGAAGGTAGGGCTCAAGAAGATCGCCGACGAGGCGATGGCCGACGCGCAGGGGGTGAAGCACTGCGTCGTCCTCCGCCGCACCGGCGGCGATGTTTCGATGCAGGACGGGCGTGACCACCACTGGCACGACCTCGAGAGCGATGTGTCAGACGACCCGGAGTCGTGCCCGTGCGAGCCGATGGACAGCGAGGACCTGCTCTTCCTCATGTACACGAGCGGCACGACCGCGAAGCCGAAGGGGATCATCCACACGACGGCCGGCTATCTCGTCGGCACGTCGGCGACGCACAACTACATCTTCGACCTGAAGAGGGACGAGGATGTCTACTGGTGCGCGGCCGACATCGGGTGGATCACCGGCCACAGCTACATCGTGTACGGGCCTCTCTGCAACCGGGCGACGTCGGTGCTGTACGAGGGGACGCCGGATTATCCCGACAAGGATCGTTGGTGGTCGATCGTCGAGAAGTACAAGGTGACGATCCTCTACACGGCGCCGACGGCGATTCGCTCGCACATGAAATGGGGACCGGAGCACGCGCAGAAGCACGACCTCTCCTCGCTGCGCCTGCTCGGCTCGGTCGGCGAGCCGATCAACCCGGAGGCCTGGATCTGGTACCGCGAGCACATCGGCGGCGACCGGACTCCGATCGTCGACACCTGGTGGCAGACGGAGACCGGGATGGTCCTGATCACGCCGCTGCCGGGGATCACGACGCTTAAGCCGGGCTCGGCGACCCACCCGTTCCCGGGCGTCGTGCCGGCCGTCTTCGACGAAGAGGGCAACGAGGTCGGGCCCGGCGGAGGCGGGTATCTGGTTCTCAAGCGCCCGTGGCCGGCGATGCTGCGAGGCATCTTCGGCGACGACCAGCGCTACCGGGACACGTACTGGTCGAAGTACGAGGGCGTGTACCTCGCCGGCGACGGCGCTCGGATCGACCAGGACGGCGACTACTGGCTGCTCGGACGCATCGACGACGTGATGAACGTCTCCGGGCATCGCATCTCGACGATCGAGGTGGAGTCGGCGCTCGTCGACCACCGGGAGGTCGCGGAGGCGGCGGTCTGCTCCCGCGCCGACTCGGTCACGGGCGAGGCGATCGTCGCGTACGTGACGCTGAAGGGCGGTGCCGAGGGCTCTGTCGAGAAGCTCGAGGAGCTGCGGAGCCATGTCGCGGAGAAGATCGGGCCGATCGCGAAGCCGGCGAACATCGTGTTCACCCCCGAGCTGCCCAAGACGCGGAGCGGCAAGATCATGCGCCGCCTGCTGCGGGACGTCGCGAACAACCGCCAGCTCGGCGACACCACGACGCTCGCCGATCCGACCGTGGTCGACGAGATCTCGAAGCGGGCGTCCGACGAGAAGGCCCAGGAGGCCGAGGCCTGAGAACAGGGGGAGCCTCCGGGCTCCCCCTGACTCTCCCACTTGACTCTCCCCCTGGGGGAGGCGCGATGCTGCACGAATGCAGCTCAACACCATGCAGCTCATGCCGATCGGCCGGTTCTCGCGCCTGACAGGTGTCGGCGTGAAGGCGCTGCGCCACTACGACGAGGTCGGGCTACTCGTTCCGGCCGCGGTCGACGACGAGACCGGCTACCGCTTCTACTCGCCCGAGCAGGTGGAGGCAGCGGAGGCGATCCGCGTTCTACGCAAACTCGACATGCCGCTCGACGAGATCCGTTCGGCGCTTGCTGCCGATGGCCCGGCGGCATTTCGTGAGGCGCTTGTCATGCACCAGCGCCGGATCGCGATTCGCGACGCAGCGCTTCGTGCTGCACGCGCGGAGCTGCAGCGCCTCATCGACGGAAGGGAGACACTCATGGGAATGCGATCGGAAGCACTCGAGACCGAGGAGCACCGACGGCTCGGCATCGATCTGTACAACCGAACCTGGACGCTGATGGATGCACCCGGCGACGAGATGCTCCATTGCGCGCATGCGTCCGCCTACCACTGGATGCAATCGGGCGGGACGACGGCGAACCGTGCGCGCAGCGAGTGGTTGTGCTCGCGCGCGTACGCCCTTCTCGGTCGGCCCGAGCCCGCGCTCCATCATGGGCGTCGTTGCCTCGAGCTCGTCGAGTCCGCTCCGGCGGAGATGGAGGACTGGGATCTCCCGGCCGCATACGAGGCGCTGGCGAGGGCGCACCACGTGGCCGGTGAGGAATCAGATGCTGCGCGCTTCAAGTCGCTCGGCCTGGAAGCGATCGCCAAGATCACGGACGAGGAGGATCGCAAGCACATCGAGGCCGATCTCGCTTCGATCCCCTGAAAGGGGTTCGTCACGTCCGCGGCGAATGGTAGAAACCCGCGCACGAGCGGCTGCGGAGGTTGAAGGCACTCCAACGGGCGGATTCCGGGCCAGGTGCCAACTGGACCGCCGACCTCGCAAGACGCCGCCGTTCGTCCTCCTTCAGTGCACGCCGGGCAAGATCTGCTCGGCGTGCGCGTTCCGGTGCTCAGCGTCGTGGCGGCGACCCTCGCCTGCATCGGCGCCCTGATCAGCTTCGCGCTTGGGTTCCTCATCCTCGAAGAAGACCTCGCCGGGTTCGTGCCTACGCGCTGGGTGATCGCGTTCGTCGGGGCGTCGTTCGGCACGTTCGCGCTGCTGGTCGCGGCGGTCGTGACCGGTAGACAAGCCGTCGGGCTCCGCGGCTGGCGCTCGGCGGGCGATGCGTGGTTCTTCTGGGAGGCGATCCTCAGCGTCGCGGCAGCCGTGGCGCTCGGGCTCGCGACGGCTCTCAGCCACGGCTTCCCGGGCTACCTCTTCCTGGCTGGCATCCTCGCCGCGTACGTCACCCTCGCCCGCTGGACGTGGTGGACGTGGCGCGCTCTCCGCTAGCCGTCGAGCAGGGGCTCGAAGTGTGAGGCGTCGTCGAACGGGCCGATCACCGCGAGCCGGAGGCGGTCGCCCGTGATCAGCTCCGCCGCGACGCGCGCGACGTCGTCGCTCGTTACCGCATCGAGCCCGCGCACGACGTCTTCAGGATCGGGAAGACGGCGCTCGAGGACTTCCTTCCGCAGCCCGAACATGATCAGCCCTTGCGGGGTCTCGAGCTGGAGGACGAAGCGCCCTTTGGCGAAGTTGCGCGCCTTCTCGAGCTCGTCCGCCGGCAGAGGCTCCGAGGCGATCTTGCGCAGCTCGGTGGCGATCGTCGTGACCGCGTCGTCGATGCGCCCGATGTCGACCCCGGCCTGGGAGTAGAGCGTGCCGGCGTCGGTGTAGCTGTGATTGAGCCCGTAGACGTAGTACGCGAGACCGCGCCGCTCGCGAACCTCGGTGAAGAGGCGAGAGGACATTCCGCCGCCGAGAGCGGTCGCGAGCAGCTGGATCGCGTAGCGGTCCGGATGGTCGAGCGGGACGCTGTGCACGCCGAGGGAGACGTGCGCCTGCTCGGACTCCTTCGTCTCGACCCTGACCCGGCCGTTCAGGTACGGCGCCGCTCCTTCCGGCTCGCCCGTCTCGGCATCCGGAAGATCGCCGAGCAGATCCTGTGCGCGCTCGAGTAGGCCTTCGCCGATCCTGCCCGCGACGCCGAGCACCATGCGCGAGGGCTTGTACCAGCGGTCGAGATAGCCCATGAACGTGTCGCGCGTGGCGGCGCGGATCGTCTCCTTGGTGCCGATCAGGTCGCGGCCGAGCGGCTGGTCGCCCCACAGAAGCTTCTCGTAGACGCCGCCGATGTAGTCGCGCGGCGTGTCGTAGTACATGTTCATCTCCTCGATGATCACGCCCTTCTCCCGCTCGATCTCCTCCGCGGCGAACTGGGAGTTGCGGAGCATGTCGACCAGGACGTCGAGTGCGACGTCACGGTGGTCGGCCGCGCACTTCACGAAATACGCCGTGCTCTCCTTGCCGGTGAAGGCGTTGAACTCGCCGCCGATCGCGTCGATCTCGCCGGCGATCTGCTTCGCGCTCGGCCGCCGCTCGGTTCCCTTGAAGAACATGTGCTCTGCGAAGTGCGCGATCCCGCCCGATTCAGGCGTCTCGTAGCGGGAGCCGGCTGCGAACATGAACATCACGACGACCGACTTTGCGTACGGGAGATCGGCCGTAAGGACGCGCAGGCCGTTGTCGAGCGTGTCTCGTTGGAACACCGTCACCCCGCGCGATCGTATAGACGTATCGGTCATGTACGGAGAGGAGACACGGCGCGCGATCGGTGCGCAGCCCGAATGGCTGGCGCAGGTACCGACCGGGCGGCGTTTCCCCGACGGCGCGCGGCTCCTCTTCACCGGCTGCGGCACGTCGTTTCACGCCGCAATGACCGGCGGGGACGCAGTTCCCGCTTTGGAGCTCGCCCTGCGCCCTGACCGGGAAGCCGATCTGCTCGTGCTCGTCTCGCACGAGGGCGAGACGCCGCTCACGCTCGAGGCGGCGCGCGCGTGGCGTGGCCCGCGCTGGCTCGTTACCGGGCAGGCGGACGGGCCGATCGCCGAGCTCTGCGACGAGGTGATCGTCTGCACGCCGGCCATCGAGGAGAGCTGGTGCCACACCGCGAGCTACACGTGCGCGGTGGCGGCGATTGCCGCGCTCCACGGCGAGGACGTTTCATGGCTGCCGGGCGCAGTCGAGGAGGCATTGACGGCTCCGCTGCCGGAGGTTGGAGAGCAGGAGCGCTTCCTCGTTGCCGGCGCGGGCCGCGACCTCGCGACGGCGCACGAGGCCGTATTGAAGTTGCGGGAGGGCGCGTGGGTCGCGGCCGAGGCCTATGAGACCGAGCAGCTCATGCACGGTTACTTCGCGGCGATCGACGAGTCCGTGCGTGCCTTCGTCCTCGAGGGCGGCGGGCTCGCAGCGGAGCGTGGAGTTGCCGCGGCGGCGGGACTGCGAGAGCTCGGCTGCGAAGTCGACCTGGTGCCGACTCGACATCCGGTCGTCGACATCGTGCGCTTCCAGCGACTGACCGTCGAGATCGCCTCCTCGCGCGGCCGCGAGCCGGACAAGATCCGCCGCCACGATCCGCGCTGGATCGCAGCTGCAAGCGCGGCCAAGGCCGACAACGCCGCCTAGAGCTCGGCCAGAGCGGCGAGAAGCCGGTCGACTTCGTCGAACGTGTTGTAGTGGACGAAGCCGGCGCGAACGGCTCCTTCCGGTTGAAGCCCGAGGCGCGTCATCGCCTCGACCGCGTAGTAGTCGCCGTTCCAGACCGCGATCTTCCGGGCGGCCAGCTGCTCGGCCACCTCGCGCGGCGATCTGCCTTCGACTCGGAAGGCGAACGTGGGGGCTCGGCCATCCATCGTCTTCAGCCCATAGAGCGTGCAGCTGTCAGGAAGACCGTCGAGGAAGCGCTGCCCGAGCGCGCGTTCGTGCGCCTGGATCGCATCCCAGCCGAGCTCGTCGATGTACTCGACCGCAGCAACGAATCCCGCGAGCAGCTCGTGAGCGAGCGTCCCGGTCTCGAAGCGGTGGCCGACCGGCTCGTCTGCTGCGGGCCGCACCTTGTAGGGCCGCCAGGAACGCAGGAGCTCCTCTCGGCCGAACGCGAGGCCGAGGTGCGGCCCGAAGAACTTGTACGGCGAGCAGAGAAGGACGTCGACACCGAGCGCCGCAACGTCGATCGGCCCGTGCGGCGCGTAATGGACGGCGTCGACCCAGGCCAGCGCGCCGGCCTCGTGCGCGAGCGAGACGATCCGCGCGGCGTCGGGCATCGTGCCGAGCGCGTTCGAGGCAAGCGGAAAGGCGACGACGCGAGTGCGGTCGGTGAGCTTCCGCTCGAGGTCGCCGAGGTCGAGGCTCGCATCGTCGTGGATCTCCACGAAATTGACACGCAGGCCGCGGTCATACGCGAGCTCGAGCCACGGCGAGACGTTTCCGTCGTGATCGAGGCGTGTGACGAGGATCTCGTCGCCGGCAAAGAGGGTCCGGCCGAGCGCACGCGTGAGCGCGAAGTTGAGCATCGTCATGTTCGGGCCGAAGGCCGTCTCCCCGGGCCGGCAGCCGAGAAAGCGTGCTGCGGTGGCGTGGGCGTGTTCGACGAGCTCGTCGCTGCGGCGGCTGGCGTCGAAGGCGCCGCCGAGGTTCGCGTTCGACTCGCCCAGGTAGCCGGCGATGGCGTCGATCACGGACTGCGGGCACTGCGTTCCACCGGGCCCGTCGAGGAACGCGACACCCGACGCGAGCGCCGGAAACTGCGCGCGAGCGGCCTCGACATCGAGAACGGCGGTGGCCATCTACCCCTGCTCCAGCGGTGCCATGGTCAACCCACTTTCGCGCAATTGCACCCAGTAGAGCTCGGCCTGCTCGCGGAGACCCGACCAGACAAGCGCCTGGCCCGAGTTGTGGATCCGGTTCGCCAACCGCATCCCGTCGTCGTACGAGACGCCTGGAATCACCGCCGAGAGGACGGACGCCACGCCCTCGAACGTGTTGTGGTCGTCGTTACGGACGATCACGAGCCAGGGCCGTCCCAGACCGGTCCCCTCGCCGCGGTCGAGCCGTTCCCGCGGCGGCGTCAGCGTGCCGCTCACCAGCCGATCTTTCGGCCGTTCACGGTCCACCGATAGACCGGCTCGTCGGTGAGGGAGGAGCCTATGAAGCAGTCGCGCTCAGCGAACTCGAGGAGGTCGGAAAGCTCGGCCGGCCCCAACTCGGCCTCGAGCTCCACGGCGAGCTCGACCGAGGTGTTGACCATGGCGTACCGCCGGTCCGCGTTCCGTCTCGTCACGAGCGTCCGCGCGCTGCCGGAGGTGGAGCCGACCTCGACAACGCCGCGGGCGTGATAGCGGAGGCTCTTGAGCGAGCACCGGATGAGCGCGGCGAGAAGAAGGTGCTCGGGCGACCACTCCTCCGGTGTCTCGAGCACGACGCCGTCTTCCTCTCTGAGCTCACCCGTGGCGGAGAGCTCGACCGCGTAGTGCAGCTTCTTTGTCTTGATGGCCACGAATCGCATGGTCTCAGATGCGTGGCTCCGTCCGGGGCGACTCCTACGCTGCGACACGTGCGGCGGCTGCGTTCGCTGTCGGAGACGGAATGCTATGTACGCCTCTACGGCGGCTGGGACCCGGCGGTGACCCTCGTGAAGATCGAACCGCGCCGTCCGCGGTACGAGCTCAGCGTGTCGGGCGAAGATCTGCGGCGCGAGTTCGAGGCGCGCATCGAGGCCCGAGCCGAGGAGTTCGCGGCCGAGCTCGACGCCGCCGAGGCCGCAGCCGAGGCTGCGTAGTCTCGCTGGCGATTCGACGCGAAGTCGCCACCTCGGCGTGACTGCTCGTCGCCTACCGTTCGTGAAGGGAGCCTCGCTCCCCTGTAGGGGGAATGCGTGGCTCACGTGACGGACATAACCGAAGGGGACGCGACTCCGAGTGAGGTGCCGGACGTCCTCGGTCCCGGCCTCCGCATCGTCTTCGTCGGCATCAACCCGGGGCGGGTGTCGGCCGCCGCCGCCGCGCACTTCGCGAATCCGCGCAACGATTTTTGGCGACTCCTCCACTCAGCTCTGCTGACCTCTCGTCTCTTCGAGCCGCACGAGCAGTTCAGCCTGCTCGATGAACGGATCGGGGTCACGAATGCCGCCCACCGCACGACGCCCGGCTCGGGCGACCTGCGCCGCGCCGACTTCGCCGGCTCCGCCGAGCGGCTCGAGGGCATCGCTCGCAAGCTGCGTCCCGCCTGGCTCGCCTTCGTCGGCAAGGAGGCGTACCGCGGCGCGTTTGGCGCACGCCCCGAGCTCGGTCTGCAAGACCGAACCCTGGGCGACACCAAGCTCTTCGTCCTTCCCTCTACCTCGCCGGCTAACGCAGCCGTTCCCTGGCACGAGCGGCTGCGCTGGTTCCGCGAGCTCGCGGGCCGCGAAAGCGGCCTGCCGGAGCGCACCGCGATCCGGGCACTCGTCGTGGACGAGCGAGGACGCGTGCTCCTCTTCCGCTACGGCGACGACTACGGCTCGTGGTGGGTGCCGCCGGGAGGAGGTCAGGAACGCGGGGAGGACGACCGCCAGACGCTTCGGCGCGAGCTTGGCGAAGAGACCGGTCTGCGGGAGGTCGCGCTCGGCCCGCTGGTCGCCGAGTGGCGGCACTGGGGGACTGACGAGCCTGGCTTCGGGTCGGGCGTTTCGCGCATGTACCTCGTGCGAGTGCCGTCCTTCGAGCTTCATCCCGAGCTGGACCTGCGCGAGGAGGGCTCGCTCGAGGAGCGCTGGTTCACGCCGGAGGAGCTCGCAACGCTGACCACTCGCCCGGCAGATCTCGCCGGGATCGTCAGCCGCGCCAGCGGTTCGTAATCGGCGTCCGCCGGTCGCGCCCGAAGGCCTTCGGGCGCAGTCGCACTCCGGGAGGCGCTTGCCGCCGCTTGTATTCCGCGCGATCGACCAGGGAGACAGCCCGCGCGACCACATCTGGGTCGAAGCCGTCCGCGCTCAACTCGTCGAGCGATTTGTCCTCCTCGACGTACGCCTCGAGCACCTGGTCGAGCTCGGGATAGGGAGGGAGCGAGTCCGCGTCGAGCTGGTCTTCCCGCAGCTCGGCACTCGGCGCGCGGTCGATCGTCGATTGCGGGACGAGCTCGCGGCCCGCCCGCTCATTGAGGTGGAGCGCTAGCCGGAAGACGTCCGTCTTGAAGACGTCCTTGAGCAGCGCGAACCCGCCGGCCATGTCGCCGTACAGCGTCGCGTAGCCGACCGAGAGCTCTGACTTGTTGCCCGTGGCGACGAGCAGCCACCCGAACTTGTTCGAGAGCGCCATCAGGAGCGTGCCGCGGATCCGCGCCTGGAGGTTCTCCTCCGCGAGGTCGGGCGCCCGCCCGTCGAACGGCTCCGCGAGCACGGCGCCGAAGGCCTCCACGACGGGCTCGATCGGGAGCTCGTGGAAGTCGCAGCCGAGGTTCTCGGCGAGCCGCCGCGCGTCGCTTCTCGTGCCCTCGGACGAGAACCGGGACGGCATCGAGACGCAGTGCACGCGGTCGGGCCCGAGCGCCTCGGCGGCGAGCGCCGCCGTGAGGGCCGAGTCGATCCCACCTGAGACGCCCACGACGACGTCCTCGAACCCGTTCTTGCGGACGTAGTCGCCGAGGCCCAGGACGAGTGCGCGCCGCATCTGCTCGAGGTCGTCCTCGTGCACTGCGAGCGGCGCTCCTTCCGGCCGTTCGAGATCTACGACGAGGAGCGTCTCCTCGAAGCCGGGCGCCCGCGCAAGCGCGGTGCCGTCGCGTTCGATGACGAGTGAGTGCCCGTCGAAAATCAGCTCGTCCTGGCCGCCGACCATGTTGCAAAGCGCGACGCGCACGCCGTTCTCGCTGGCCCGCGCCGAGAAGATGGCCTCGCGTTCCTGTGCCCGGCCGACGTGGAACGGTGAGGCCGAGAGGTTGACGACCACTTCGGCACCGGCCGCAGCCAGGTCGGTAGTCGGCGGGCCCGCAACCCACATGTCCTCACAGATCGTGATGCCGACCTTCGTGCCTGCCACCTCGATCACCGCCGGCTCGTCGCCGGCAGCGAAGTAGCGCTTCTCGTCGAACACGCCGTAGTTCGGCAGGTGCCACTTCTTCGCCCAGCCGGTGACCTTGCCGTCGGCGCAGATCGCGCACGCGTTGTAGAGGCGCCTGTCGAAGAGCGGGACGCCCACGAGCGCGACGATGCCTCGCGTCTCCGCGGCGATGCGCTCGATCGAGGTGCGGGCAGCGCGGACGAAGCCCGGCCGCAGGAGGAGATCCTCGGGCGGGTAGCCGGTCACCACCAGCTCGGGAAAGACCACGAGATCGACGCCTGCCGCCCTGGCCTCCTCGATACGCGCGACGATCAACTCGCGGTTTCCCTCGAGGTCACCGACAACCGGATCTAGCTGCGAGAGGGCGAGGCGCATAGGTTTACGACTCAGAGTCTAAAACGCCGCATCGAGGCGTTCGAGTCACCGAAGCAAGGGACAACGCGTTCGGCCACGGCGCGACTTACGGGCGCCGGAGCCGGATGGCGTTCCAGTCGTGCTCGAGGATCTCGTCGATCCGTCCTCGCAGCGACTCCGGCGGGTCGTGCTCGGCGTGGATGTAGCGGCCCGAGAGCGCGTCGAACTCACCCGACGCGAGAGCTCTCACGAGCCGCGGCGCGCACTCGGGCGGCGTCCACGGTGCGTCCTCGGGGAAGTCCGCGGTCATCTCCGTCTGCACCATTCCCGGGCTGATCACGAAGACGGGGATGCGGTCGCCCAGCGCGTTGGCGAGCGTCTCGCCGTAGCGGCAGACGGCCGCCTTCGAGGATGTGTACGCGGTCTCGCTCTGGCCAGGCAGGTAGGCGGATCCGCTGCCGACGATCACGATCCGGCCGGCCCCGCGCTCGAGCATCCCGGGGATAGCGGCGCTGCAGCAGAGATGCACGCCGAGCATGTTCACCTCGAAGGTCCGCCACCACTCGGCCGGATCGAGCTCCCACGGCGAGCCGCCGCGGTTGCCGGTGCCGGCGTTGGCCACGAGGAGGTCGACCGGCCCCAGCTCGGCGAACCAGCTCTCGACGTCCTCGCGCCGGGACACGTCGCCTACGAGCGCGCGGCCGCCTATCGAGCCCGCGACGGCCTCGACCTGCTCGGCCGTGCGCCCACTGACGGCGACCTCCATGCCCGCTGCGGCGAGCTCGCGCGCGACGCTCTCGCCGATCCCGCGGCCGCCTCCGGTCACAAAGGCTACCTTTCCCGCCAGTTCGCTCACGGCGAGACTCTACTCGGCGACGCTAAGTTAGCGTCCCCTAACCTAGTGGGCGCTAACTTCGGGACTAGGAGACAGGTGTGAGAACGCGAGTGCTGGCCGTGCTGACAGCCGAGGAGAACCGCAAGTGGCTGACCCTGTTCGCGGTCTCGTTCGGCCTGTTCATGATCATGCTCGACAACACGGTGGTGAACGTCGCGCTGCCGACGATGCAGCGCGACCTCCACGTTTCCATCTCGCAGCTCGAGTGGGTCGTGATCGCCTACGCACTCACCTTCGCCGCGCTCCTCATCACCGGCGGCAAGCTCGGCGACCTCTACGGGCGCCGCCGCATCTTCGTCATCGGCCTTGTGATCTTCACGCTGTCCTCGCTCGCTTGCGGTCTCGCGCCGAGTGCGGGGTTCCTCATCGGCGCGCGCGCCGTGCAGGGAGCCGGAGCGGCGTTGATGAACCCGGCGACGCTGTCGATCATCGTCGCGACCTTCCCGCCGAGGCAGCGCGGCACGGCGATCGGGATCTGGGCCGGCGTCTCGGCGCTCGCGCTCGCGATCGGGCCGCTCGGCGGAGGGCTGATCACCGAGCACATCAACTGGAACTGGATCTTCTTCGTCAACGTCCCGATCGGCGCGCTTGCGATCGTCGTCTCGCAGCTCGTGATCCGCGAGTCGCGTGACACCTCGGTCGAGCAGAGCATCGACGCTCCCGGGCTGCTCACCTCGGGCAGCGGGCTCTTCTTCCTCAGCTACGCGCTCGTGGAGGGAAACCGGCACGGGTGGACGTCCGCAGAGATCCTCGTCTTCTTCGCCCTCGCGGTTGTCATGTTGGGTGCATTCGTCGTGTTCGAGCGCCACCAGCGTCTCGCGATGCTCGACCTGTCGCTCTTCCGCATCGGCGCTTTCACGGGCGCGAACATCGTCGCGATGCTCGTCTCGCTCTCGATGTTCGGCGTCTTCTTCTTCGTGACGCTCTACGTCCAGAACATCCTTCGCTACTCGCCCGCGAAGGCCGGTGCGACGTTCCTGCCGATGGTGCTCCTGATCATCTTCGTCGCGCCGATCGCCGGCCGCCTCTCGGACCGGATCGGGTCTCGCTGGCTGATGGGAGGCGGGATGAC
>DASSLB010000160.1:0-2444 GCA_035689945.1 Gaiellaceae bacterium
GCGCATCAGGTAGGCGAGCAGTCCGAATAGCACGCCGCCGCAGATCGCCAGGGCCATGGCGATGGTCAGCGCAAGACCCGTCGCGGCCGCCGGGTCGAGCCGCGCGTCCAGGAAGGCGTGCAGCCTCGGATGCCTGCCGACCGCCTTGCCGACCTGGCGGGCGGTTTGAAGTGTCGGCGCGGGGGACGGTCTCGCGAATCGCGGGTAGCGCCACGCGACCAGTCCGACCACCAGGCCGACTGTCAGGGCGAGCGCAAGCAGGAGGAGTAGCGGCATCTCGGGTTCGTATCGCTGGCGCCTCGGGTCAGAGCAGGAGCCGTGACGTTTCTGCACGGGAACGGTGGAGACTCTGGGCTGGGGGTCTGCCCCGATGATCGAGATGGAAACGGATCAGCGAATCTCGGGCGCTTCGACACGAGCGGGCCAGCCGGAGGCGCCGCAGGAGGCCCGCTGGGAGATTCCCGTCCTTCGTGCGCGTCGAGGTGGCCGGGCGGAACGGTTGGGCTGCTCTTTTGGCGGGCTGCACCCGGCGATCACCTTCGCTGTCGCGATGCTCGTCGGTCTCGCGGCAGTCGCAGTGTTGTCGATCGGATGTGGGTTTCTCGTCACAAGAGTGTTGGAGCGTGTGTGGGGCATCGGGGCCGCCGACGAGCGCGTGAACGTGTGGCTGGCGACGCACCGGACCCCGGCTCGGACGGATGCCTCGTTGGTCGGCTCGATCGTCGCCGGCGGCGTGGTGCTGCCGATCGTCGTTGGCTCGATCGCGCTCGCTTGTGCAGTTCTGCGTCAATGGCAAATCGCGGCGTTTGTCGTATTCGCGCTGGCCGTCGAGTCGGCGTCGTACCGCGCGACGACACTCGTCGTTCATTCGCATCGACCTCGCGTCGTTCGTCTCGAGAGCCTGCCTGTCAACGCCAGCTACCCGTCCGGTCACACCGCAGCATCGATCGCGGTCTACGGCGGCCTCATCCTCTTGCTCACGTCAAGGTTCACAGGCGGCGTGTTTCGGGCGTCGGCCTGGACCTTCGCGGTTGGGCTGGTCATGTTCGTCGCCACGGCGCGCATGTATCGCGGAATGCATCACCCACTGGACGTCGCAGGCGGCGCTGTCGTCGGTATCGCTGCCGTGAGCGCCCTCGTCTTCGCTTGCCGGACCGCCGGCGCCGCGGCCGAGTCACGAAAGCGTGGGCGCTCCGTCGGTCACTCTTGATCGAGTACCCAGGAGCGGCCCCCACTCGTTGTGCTTCTGCCCCCAACGCGAAGGAGATCCAGTGAGCACGCATACGCCGAGCAGACCGAGGCCGGTCCAGAACGCCCAGGGCGGCGGAGAGAAGGTCGCGCGGAGCGAAACCTTTGAGTGGCTGGCGCGCGCCGGTTTCGTCGCTCGCGGACTGATCTACGGGATCATCGGCGTCCTCGCCGTCAAGCTCGCCGTGGGTGCCGGCGGCAGGACGACCAACCAGCAGGGCGCGCTGAGGACGATCGCCGAGCAGCCGTTCGGCAAGGTGCTGCTGATCCTGGTCGCGATCGGGCTCGGAGGCTATGCGCTCTGGCGGCTGATCCACACCTTGCTCGGACACGGGCCCGAAGACTCAGACAGCACGTTTGATCGCGTCGCCGCCTTCGGCAGCGGGATCGTCTACGCGGGCCTGTGCGCGGTCGCCGTCGAGATCCTGCTCGGCTCCGGCTCCAGCGGCGGCTCCGGCAACACCTCGAAGACGACCGCGGGCGTCTTCGGCTGGCCGGGCGGCACCTTGCTTGTCGGGATCGCCGGCGCCGTCCTGATCGGGATCGGCCTCTACCAGGGCTACCGCGGCCTCAGCAAAGACTTCCTCAAGGACTCGAAGACCGAGCAGATGGGTGCCAGGGTCAGGCACTGGATCGAATGGATCGGCACCTTCGGGCACCTCGCGCGCATGGTCGTCTTCGGGCTCGTCGGCGTCTTCCTGATCACAGCCGCAGTCGACTACAACCCGAACAAGGCGGTCGGCCTCGACGGGGCGCTGGCCAAGCTCGTCCATCACTCCTACGGCCCCTTCCTGCTCGGCGTAGTCGCGGTCGGTCTCGTTGCCTTCGGCCTCTACTCGCTCAGCGATGCCCGGTACCGGCGCATCTAGCCCCGCGGCACCGCGCCGTCGCATGTTCGCTCCACGATGACCGCGATCACCGATTCTGTCCCGGCCGAGAGCTCGGCACCACCGGTGGTGCCACGGATGCGCCGCTGGCTCGCGCCGCTCTTCTTCCTCGCCGGAATCGCACTCGTCCCCTGGACTGTCTACCTGGCCGCGACGCTACCCGGTCGACACCTGCAGACCGCCTACTACGACCTGGCCTGGGCCGGTTTCGACGTGGCTCTTGCCGTCCTGCTCACCGCCACTGGTTACGGGCTCATGCGGCAGAAGCTCTGGGTGCAGAGCACCGCGACCGCGGCGGCGACGATGCTC
>DASSLB010000161.1:0-5340 GCA_035689945.1 Gaiellaceae bacterium
CTCGGGCTCGAGCTCCGCGTTCGCGCCCGGCGCGACGACGATCGTCGTTTCCCCCGCCGCATCGATGGTGATGAGCGCGATCCCCGTGGGAGCGTCCTTCACGAGCCAGCGCTCCTCGACACCGGCGGAGCGCAACCCGGCGAGCGCCTCCTCCGCGAACTCGTCGCCGCCGACGCAGCCGACCATCGCGACCTCCGCCCCGAGCCGCGCTGCGGCGACCGCCTGGTTCGCGCCCTTGCCCCCGGGAACGCGCGAGAAGCGCGCGCCGCTGACCGTCTCTCCCGCGCGTGGCAGCCGCTCCGCCTGCGCCACCAAATCGAGGTTGATCGAGCCGACGACGGTCAGCCGAGGCGGCGCAGCCATGCGGCGAGCCTATCCCGATGTGTATCGGGTCGGCCGCCGGGGGACATTCATGGGTCGTGAGTTCGAGCGACGAGCAAGCGAGGCGCGTCGGCCTCAACGAATCCATCTTTCGCCAGGTGAACGAGCAGATCGAGAGCCTCAATCACGGCTTCGGCTCGGACCTCCCCACACTGACCGTCATCTGCGAGTGCGCCGACGGCGACTGCACCGAGCGAATCGAGATCGCAATCTCGGCGTACGAGCAGGTCCGCGCCGATCCCCGCCGGTACATCGTCGTTCCCGGCCACGTGCTGCAGGAGTTCGAGTCGATCGTGGAGCACGCGGGCGGTTACGACGTCGTCGAAAAGCGCGCCGGGGAGGCCGCCAAGCTCGCCGAGGAAACGGACCCGCGGTCCTGACACACTGCGCGGCGATGGGAGTCGCGCATTGGGACGAGGTCGAGAGCTTCCGCGGGGTCAAGGGCGAGATGGACGCGACGTGGCAGCGACTCGGGGCGGCCGCCGGCACGCAAGCCGTCGGCGTAAACCGCGTGCGGATCGAGCCGGGGAAGCTGCCGACACCGCCCCACTCGCACGGCGCATCCGAGGAGCTCTATTTCGTCCTCTCCGGCTCGGGGCTCGCCTGGCAGGACGGGCAGGTCCACGAGGTGCGACCGCAGGACTGCGTCATCCACCGCTCCGACGAGATGGAGCACACGTTCGTCGCCGGCCCGGACGGGCTCGAGCTCCTCGTCTTCGGCACGCGGCACACCACCGAGATCGGCTGGCTGCCGCGTTCACGAGCGATCCGCTTCGGCTGGCCGTGGGTCGAGGGACGTGACGACGACCCGTGGGACGTCGAGGCGACCGTCGAGCCGCTCGAGGTGGGCGAACCCGCGCCGAGGCCGGCGAACATCGTCAACGTCGACGAGCTCGAGTTCCAGACCGTCCGCCACCAGAACTTCGTCTATTTCACCCCGGACGAGACGACCAAGCTCGCCGGTCTCGGCTGGGAGAGGCTCCCCGCGGGACACCGCGGCTCCGTCCCCCACTGCCACTCGGCCGAAGAGGAGGTCTTCGTCATCCTCGGCGGCACTGCGACGCTCGAGCTCTGGTCGCCCGCGGGCGAGGTCGAGGAGACGACGCCGCTCCGCGCGGGCCATGTCGTCGTGCGACCCGCCGGCTCAGGCGTCTCCCACTCGTTCCGCGCGGGCCCGGACGGCGTCGAGATGCTCGTGTACGGCACGCGAGACCCGAACGACGTCACCTGGTTCCCGCGCTCGCGCAAGATCCACTGGCGCGGCCTTGGCGTGATCGGCCGGATCGAGACGCTCGAGTACCTCGACGGCGAGCCCATCGAGGACGACTGATGGCCTACGACGAGCAGCTCGCGGAACGGATCCGCACGCTGCTCGGCGACCGCGCCGGCCTGACGGAGAAGAAGATGTTCGGCGGGCTCGGCTTCATGATCGGCGGCAACATGGCGATCGCCGCGAGCGGCCAGGGTGGGATCCTCGTCCGCGTCGATCCCGACGAGTCGGACGAACTCGTGGCCGCGACCTCCGCGTATCCGATGGAGATGCGCGGCCGCCAGATGGCCGGCTGGCTCCGCGTGGACACCACCGACGTGGCTGACGACGCCGCGCTGAACGAGTGGGTCGAGCGCGGCGCGAGGTACGCCGGCTCGTTGCCACAGAAGTGACCCGCCCTAGACCTCGACGATCACGGGCAGCACCATCGGGCGCCGGCGCGTGCGGTCGTAGACGATTCCTCCAAGGGCGTCGTGCAGGTGCTCCTGGAGCAGCTTGATCTCGGTCACGTCGTCCGCGAGCAGCTCCCGCAACACACGGTCCGCTTCCTCCCGCAGCTCGTCGAGGAGCGGCTCGGCTCCCTCGCCGAAGCCGCGGACGATCAGCTCCGGGGGCGCAGTGAGACCGCCGCCGTCCTGCGCTGCGAGTGTCGCCACGACGATGAGGACGCCGTCCTCCGCGAGCTTCCGCCGGTCGCGGAGCGCGACGTCGTGCACGTCCCCCACGCCGAGCCCGTCGACGAACGTGACCCCCGCCTCGACCTCGCCGACGATGCGCGCCACGCCGTCCCGCAGCTCGACGACGGTGCCGTTCTCGGCGAGAACGATCCTGTCCTCCGCCACACCGCCTTCGCGCGCAAGCTGCGCGTGTGCCGCGAGCATGCGGAACTCGCCGTGCACGGGCATCACGGCCTTCGGCCGGAGAAGCCCGATGATCGTGCGCAGCTCCTCGGCGCGCCCGTGGCCGGACACGTGCACCGGGGCGTTGTCCTCGTGCAGCACCTCCGCACCCATCTTCGCCAGTCGGTTGATCGCGTCGTGGACGCGCAGCTCGTTCCCGGGGATCGGCTTGGCCGAGATGATCACCGTGTCGCCGGCCTCGACCCGGACGGCGGGATGGTCGTTGTACGCGATTCGGGTCATGGCCGACATCGGCTCGCCCTGGCTGCCGGTGCAGAGGATCAGCTGCTCGCCGCGGGGCAGCTCGGCGAGCTCCTGCGGCCGGAGGATCGCGTCCTCGGGGACGTCCATGTAGCCGAGATTGCGGGCGATGTTGGCGTTCTTGCGCATCGAGCGACCGACGAACGCCACCTTGCGCCCGCAGTCGACGCCGACGTCGGCGGCCTGCTGCATCCGGTGCACGTTCGAGGCGAACGACGAGACGAGGATCCGGCCCTCCCGGCGCGGGAAGATCTGGCGAAACGCCTCGCCCACTACACGCTCTGACTCGGTCACGCCCGACCGTTCGGCGTTCGTCGAGTCGCCGAGCAGGAGGTCGACGCCGCTCGAGCCGACCTCGGCCAGGCGGCCGACGTCCGTGCGCTGGCCGTCGACCGGCGTGTGGTCGAGCTTGTAGTCGCCGGTGTGGACGCAGCGCCCGCCCGGCGTGTCGAGCACGACCGCCGCCGCATCGGGGATCGAGTGCGCCATCCGTACGAGCTCGAGCCGGAACGGGCCCAGCTCGACAGGCGCGTCGCCCGGCATCAACTCCCGCAGCTCGGCGACGCGTAGCAGGCCGTGCTCGTCGAGCTTCGATTTCACGAGCGCGAGCGTCAGCCGCGTCGCGAGCACGAGCGGCACGCGCACCTCGCGCATCAGGTACGGGAGCGCGCCGACGTGATCCTCGTGCCCGTGCGTGAGGACGACCGCGCGCACCATCTCCTCCCGATCCCGCAGGTACCCGAAGTCGGGGAGAACGAGATCGACGCCGAGATGCTCGTCCCGCGGGAAGGCGAGCCCGGCGTCGACCACCACGATCGCCCCATCCGCCTCGTAGACGGTCATGTTCTTGCCGACCTCCCCGAGGCCGCCCAGCGGAATGATCCGGCACGCGCCCATCGGCGCTGAGTCTAGGGAGCTACGCGGACGCGTGAGCGAGCAGCCCCGACCGCTCGAGGCAGGAGCGGATCTGCATGAGCTCGTCCTCGTCCGGTTCGACCATCGGCAGGCGGTGCCCGCCTACCTCGTGGCCCGTGAGATTGAGCGCGGCCTTGATCGGAATCGGGTTGACCTGGATCTGTAGGAGGTCGTACGACGGCTGCTGCTCCTCGTGGAGCGCACGCGCGCCCTCGATGTCGCCTTCGCGGTAGCGGCGGATCATCTCGGCGATCTGCGGGCCCCAGAGATGCGCGGTCACCGACACCACGCCCATGCCGCCGAGCTCGAGGAACGCGAGCGTGTTCGGGTCGTCGCCGGAGTAGAGATCGAGCCGCGTGTCCTCCACGATGAACCGCGCCTGCTCGGGATCGCCGAGCGCCTGCTTGACCGCAACGACGTTCTCGATCTCGGCGAGCCGGGCGATGGTGGCCGACTCGATGTTGACGACGACGCGGCTCGGGATGTTGTACGCGACCACCGGCAGGTGGGTCGCGCCGGCGATTTCCTCGAAGTGGCGGACGATCGCCCGCTGCGGTGGCTTGTTGTAGTACGGCGTCACGACGAGGATCCCGTCAACGCCGAGCGCGGTCGCCTCTCTCGTGAGCGCGGCCGAGTGAGCCGTGTCGTACGTGCCAGTGCCGGCGATCACCGTCGCGCGGTCGCCGACGGCGTCCACGGCCGCGCGGAAGAGGTCGAGCTTCTCGGCGTCGCTCAGCGTCGGCGACTCGCCGGTCGTCCCGCAGACGACGATCCCGTCGGAGCCGTTCTCGACGAGAAACGTCGCCAGCTCGCAGAAGCGTTCGAGGTCGACGGCGCCGTCGGCGCGGAACGGTGTGACTGCTGCGGTGATGACCGAGCCGAGCATCGTGGAGAAGTCTACGAGAGCTGAGCCTGTAACTCCTGCAACGCGAAGAAAACGCCCTCGGAGAAGGTCGGATACGGCTGGATGGTGTCGACGATCGTCTCCACCGGCACCTTCGCCCGGACCGCGAGCGTGAACTGGCCGAGCCACTCGGCCGCCTGCGGCCCGACGCAGACCGCGCCGGTGAGAACGCCCTGCCCCGGATCGGCGAAGACGCGGATGAAGCCGTCGCGCGCAGGCTTCTCGTAGGTGGAGAGGCGCGGCAGCGCGCTCAGCTCGATCCGCGCGCTGACGAGGTCGTCGCCGTCCGTCCGGCCGACCGTCGCGACCTCGGGGTCGGTGAAGATACCGGCCGGGATCGCGCGGTAGTCGGCCTTCGCATGGCGGCGGGTCATGTCCACCGCCGCGACCCGCGCCTGGTACTTCCCGACGTGCGTGAACTGCGCGACACCGGTCACGTCGCCGATCGCCCACACGTTCTCCGCAGCCCGCAGGCGTTCGTCGACGGTGACGCCGCGCGGCGTGATCTCCAGCCCAAGTTGCTCGAGCCCGAGCCGCTCGACGTTCGGCCGTCGTCCGGTCGCGATCAGCAGGCGCTCGGTCTGGATCGTCGAGCCGTCCGACAGGTGGACCTGCACTCCGGACTCGACGCTCTCGATCCCGACGCCGACGCGGACGTCGATCCCCTCCTCGCGGAAGATCTCGGCCAGCAGCTCGCCCGCGTCTCCGTG
>DASSLB010000162.1:0-6866 GCA_035689945.1 Gaiellaceae bacterium
GGCGCCGAACATGCACCGCAAGCTGCACAAGCTCGGCGTCGAGATCGTGACCTACCACCTGCCGACGAAGATCGAGGCCGGCGGCGTCACCGCAACGCACGTCTACGACGTCGACGCCCACGAGCACACCTGGGAGGCCGACGCAACGGTGCTCGTCACCCAGCGGCGCTCGAACGAAGCGCTGTTCCGCGAGCTCAAGGATTCGGTCGGGCTCGAGGCGCTGAAGGCCGAGGGCGTGGAGGCGCTCTACCGGATCGGCGACTGCGAAGCGCCACGCCTGGTGGCGGACGCGATCTTCTCCGGTCACCGCCTCGCACGCGAGATCGACACCGACGACCCGGCGGTGCCGCTGCCGTTCAAGCGCGAGCGGCGTGTGCCCGGCGAGGAGGAACTGCAGCGCGATCTCGCGGAACTGCGGGAGCGGCGAGAACGGGAGGCGGTGCCCGCCTGAAGCTCGTCGTCGCAGTCAAACAGATCAAGGTTCTCGGAGACGAGGTCGAGTTCACGGCCGACGGCCGTGCGGTCGACCCCGACTACCTCGATCGCGCTCTGAACGAATGGGACGCCTGCGCGGTGGAGGAAGCGCTCCGGATCCGGGAGCGGCTCGGCGAGGGTGAGGTCGTCGCGGTCACGGTCGGCGACGAGGAGGCCGAGGGCGCCCTGCGGCGCTGCCTCGCGATGGGCGCCGACCGCGCCATTCGCGTCGAAGCCGAGCCGCTCGACCCGATCTCCACCGCCCGTGCGCTGGCGCCTGCGATCGCCGCCGAGTCGCCGGATCTCGTGCTCACCGGTGTCCAGTCCGCAGACTCCGTGCAGGGCTCGACCGGCACGGCTCTCGCTGAGCTGGTCGGGCTGCCCCGGGTGGCCGTCGTGACCCGGCTCGAGTGGGACGGTTCCGGGCCGGCGACGGTCGACCGTGAGCTCGAGGGCGGGCTCGTGGACGTCGTCGAAGTCGACACGCCGGCGCTGCTCACGATCCAGACCGGGATCAACCAGCCCCGCTACGCGAATCTCCGTGCGATCAAGCAGGCCGACCAGCAGGAGATCGCGGTCGTCGCGGCGGAGACCAGCGAACCGGCATACCGGGTGCGGCGGATGTTCACGCCCCAGCGCGGCGAGGGAGCGCAACTACTCGACGGCGGGCCGGCACAGGTGGCGGAGCGGATCCTCGAGCTCGTACAGGAGCGGTTGGCGTGAGCGTGCTCGTCGTCGCCGAGCACCTGCAGGGCCGCGTCCGCGACGTCACGTACGAGCTGATCTCGGCTGCGCAGGAGCTCGGCGGTCCGGTCGCCGTTGCGGTGATCGGCAGCGATCCCGCCTCGCTCGACGTGAGCCGCGAGGGCGTCGACGAGGTCGTGCAGGTCCGCGTCGAGCAGGCAGAGTTCGAGAACGACGTCTATCAGGCGGCGCTCGAGAGCCTGATCGCGGAACGGCAACCGGACGCTGTCCTGCTCGGCTTCACCGTCAACTCGATGGGCTACGCGGCCGCGGTGACCGCGAAGCTCGGCCTCGGCTTTGCGAGCGACGTGTTCGCTCTTGCACGGGAAGGAGACTCGGTCGTCGCGACGCGGGCCTTCCACGGCGCGAAGGTGCATGCCGAGCTCGAGTTCCCGGCCGGACGGCCGGTGCTGCTCCTGCTGCGACCGACGGCCTGGCCGCCTGCACCGCCGGGCGGCTCGCCGTCCCTCTCGGAGCACTCGCTCGGGCCCGTCGCCTCGCGCGCTCGGCATCTCGAGCTCCGCGAAGCGGAGAAAGGTGACGTCGACATCACGACCGCCGAGTTCCTGCTCTCGATCGGCCGCGGCATCGGCGAGGAGGAGAACATCGCGCAGTTCGAGGAGCTCGCGGAGAAGCTCGGCGCGACCCTTGCGGTCTCGCGCCCGATCGTCGACGCGGGCTGGGTGACGAACGCCCGCCAGGTCGGCCAGTCGGGCAAGACCGTGAAGCCGAAGGTGTATCTCGCCTTCGGCATTTCCGGCGCGGTCCAGCACCTGGCCGGCATGAAGACGAGCGAGACGATCATCGCCGTGAACACCGACCCGGAAGCGGCGATCTTCGACGTGGCGCACTACGGCGCCGTTGCCGACCTGTTCGACGTCGCCGACGAGCTGGCCAAGCTCGTGTGACTGCCACGGCGGCGACGCGGCAGACGTTCGCCGGTCTAACCCACTGGGAGATCGTCTTCTGGTACGTCCTGATCGCCGTTTCGACGGGGATCTTCGCCTGGGGCGTCGTGCGGCTCGTTCTCCGCTACCGGCGCGGCCAAATCTCTGCCCCGCCCGAAGGACTCGGCCGGCGCGTGGCCCGTGCCGCTTCGATCGTCCTCACCCACCGTTGGATCAAGCGGCGGGATCCCGTCGCAGGGATCGGCCATGCGCTGATCTTCTACGGCTTCCTCGTCCTCTTCGCGGGGACGACGATCCTCGCCTTCCAGGACGACGTCGCGAAGCCCCTCTTCGGCTTCGACTTCTGGCGCGGCTCGTTCTATCTGGGCTACTCGCTCGTGCTCGACGTGTTCGGGTTGGCGCTGGCAGTCGGGCTCGGGGTGATGGGCGTGAAGCGCCTCCGCCACCCGCGTCGTCTCGATTACGGACGTCCCGACCGCGAGGAGGACCGGCGCCTCTACGTGGTCGGCGACTGGGTCTTCCTCGGCAGCCTCTTCTTCCTCGCGCTCTCGGGGTTCCTGCTCGAGGCGTTCCGGATCGCCGGCACCAACCCGTCGTTCGAGACGTGGTCGCCGATCGGCTGGACGGTGGGGCACGCCTTCCGAAGGCTCGGGATGACCGCGCAGGAGGCGTCGAGCGCGCACTACGCGACCTGGTGGACGCACGGCGTCGTCGCGCTTGCGTTCGTCTCCTCGATCCCGTTCACGAAGGCCGTGCACTTGCTGGCCGGCCCGGCGAACGTAGCCGTCCGCGACGAACGCGCGGGGAAGCGCCTGCCCTTGCTGCCGGAGGACGCGACACCGGAGCAGGTCGGCTACGGCCGGATCGGCGATCTCACCTGGCAGCACCTCGTCTCGCTCGACGCGTGCACGAAATGCGGCAAGTGCCATGTCGCCTGCCCCGCGAACGCGTCGGGCTATCCGCTCTCACCCCGGGACGTGATCCTCGACCTGCGCGAGTTGTCGGCCCATGTCGGCGCGAATGCCGTCATCGGGGAGCGGGTCCGTCCGGAGACGATCTGGTCGTGCACCCAGTGCATGGCCTGTGTCGAGATCTGCCCGGTCGGAATCGAGCACGTGCCGATCATCAACCAGCTCAGGCGCCGGCTCGTCGACACCGGCGAGCTCGACACGATGCTGCAGTCGACGCTCGAATCGATCTACGAGACGGGGAACTCGTTCGGCGAGCCCAAGCGCAAGCGGCCACGCTGGGCGAAGGAGCTCGGGTTCGAGGTCAAGGACATCCGGAAGGAGCCGGCAGAGCTGCTCTGGTTCGTCGGCGACTACGCCTCCCTCGACGCGCGCAACCAGCGTGCCACGCAAGCGCTCGCGCGCATCCTCGCCGAGGCCGGCGCCGACTTCGGAATCCTCTTCGACGCCGAGAAAACCGCGGGCTGCGACGTCCGCCGGGCCGGCGAAGAGGGGCTGTGGGCCGCGCTCGCGGAGGAGAACGTGCGCACGATCTCGGGCTGCGAGTTCGAGCGGATCTTCTCCTCCGACCCGCACACCTTCCACACGCTGCGCAACGAGTACCCGGAGCACGGAGGCGACTGGACGGTGCTGCACCACTCTCAGCTCCTGCTCGAGCTGCTCGAGCGCGGGAAACTCGTGCCGCGCCGCGAGCTCGGCTACCGCGTCACCTACCACGACCCTTGCACGCTCGGCCGCTACAACGGCGTCTACGAGGCGCCGCGCCGGGTGCTGGCGGCAATCGGCTGTGAGCTCGTGGAGATGCCGCGGAACCGCGACAACTCGTTCTGCTGCGGCGCGGGCGGCGGGAGGATCTGGATGAGCGAGTTGAAGCGCGACGGCGTCAAACGACCCAGCGAGCAGCGGATCGACGAGGCGGTGGAGCTCGGCGGCCTGGACTACTTCGTCGTCTGCTGCCCCAAGGACGTGACGATGTACGAGGACGCGATCAAGACGTCGGGGCATCAAGGTGAGCTCGAGCTGCGAGAGCTGTCCGAGCTCGTGCTGGAGTCGCTCGATCTGCAGGTTCACGAGCCGGTTGAGGCCTCCGCCGGCGGAGAGGAGACGGAATGAGCAAGGAGACGGCGTTCCACCCACGGCTCGCGACGCTCACCGACGAGTGGATGGACCTGTTCGGCTACCTCGCACCGGCGGTCGTCACCGACACGGCCGAGGAGTATCGCGCCGTTCGCGAGACGGCCGGGCTGATGGACTTCACGATGCTGCGCAAGGTCGACATCGACGGCCCCGGCGCGCTCGAGCTCGTCAACTCCGTCGTCGGACGCGACGTCTCCAACCTCCGCCAGGGACGGATCGCGTACGGGCCACTCGTCGACGAAGACGGGAAGATGGTCGACGACTGCACCGTGATGCTGCGCTCGCCCGACCACATCCGCTTCTGCGGGGCGAACGACCGCGACTACGAGATCTTCAGCGCCGCCGCGGCCGGGAGCGGTATCGAAGTGCGCGAGCACACCGACGCTACACCGCACCTCTGCCTGCAGGGGCCGAAGAGCCGCGAGATCCTCCAGCCGCTCGCCGACCAGGATCTCTCGGCCGACGCATTCCCCTACTACACGTTTCGCGAGGACGTCTCGATCGCCGGCGTCCCGGTCTTCATGACGCGCCTCGGCTACACGGCCGAGCTCGGCTACGAGCTCTGGGTCGAGCGCGAGCAAGCGCTCGAGCTGTTCGACGCGTTGGTCGAGGCAGGAGCACCCGCCGGCATGAAGCTGATCGGCATGACGGCACTCGACCTCTTCCGCATCGAGGGCGGCTTCATCATCGGCGGCATCGAGTACGACCCGTCGGTCTCGCCCTACGAGTGCGGGCTTGGCTGGGCCGTCAACCTCGAGAAGGAGCCGCTACGCGGGCGCGCGGGTCTGGAGCGTGACCGCGCGGGCACAACTCTCCGGCTGACGAGCGTCGTGCTCGAGGGCGGCGGCGGCGACGCAAGTGGCGCGACGCTGTCGGTCGACGGCAGCGAGGTCGGCTTCGTCACCCAGGCCGTCGTCTCCCCCTATCTCGACGGCAAGACGCTCGGTCTCGCCAAGGTGCACAAGGAGCTCGCACAGGCGCAGGGCACCCCCGTCACCGCGCGGGTCGGCGACGAGGACGTCGCAGGGGAGATCGCCCAGCACCCCGTGTACGAGAAGGAGCGGAGGCGGGCGAAGCTCAGCTGACCGTCAGCCGCGGGTGCCGTGGCAGGCCGTCGGCCGGAAGCTCGTAGTAGTCGCCCACCTGGCCGGCGTACACGTGCGCGGCGATGCGCAGGCCGGTGGGCTCGTCCAGTGCTCCGGCCGCAATGGCCACCGTGTCGCTCGCGGGGGCGTCCCAGAAGAGGCTCGAACCGCATTCGCCACAGAAGCCGCGGCGGGCGTCGCTGTCGCTCTCGGGGCTGTCGATCCAGCGCAAACCGCTCTCTTCGAGCAGCACCAGATTCTCGCGTTCCGTCTCGGTCGCCGCGAAGACATGCCCGCTCCAGCGCCGGCACTCCACGCAGTGACAGAGCAACACATCACGGAGAGGCCCCCGCACCTCGAAGCGCACAGCGCCGCAGAGGCAGCGACCGGAAGCCACGCTAGCTCCAGGGATACGGCGAGCTCGAGACGGGGTGCAGGTCCCCGGACTCGAAGCGCTCGTACCGGAACGGGTAGAGAAGCGAGGAATGGTCTCCGACAACCACCTTCGCCACCTCACGGCCGACGCCGATCATCTTGTAGCCGTGGTTCGAGTCGAAAATCCCGTAGATATTCGGCTTCACGTAGTCGAAGACGGGGAAGTTGTCGGCCGTGAACGCTCCGACGCCGCCCGAGCGCGCGTTCTTGTAGACCGCCCGGCAGCCCTCGAAACGGCTCATGGCGTGGGAGAGCGCGGCACACCACATGTCGGCGAAGCCCGGATCGACATCGGTCGTCTGCGGATACGGGTCGAGCTCGACCTCCTCCCCGACCGTCAAGGGTGAGGCACCGCCCTGGATGCCGTCGCGGTCGCGCTTGAAGTAGATCCCCCATAGCTCGTCCGTGACCAGATCGCCGTCGTCGGTGTAGAGCGGCGCATCGCTGTCGAGATGGATTACCGGCGGCGCGTCACCACTCGCAGTGGCGAAGATCGTGGGCTCGACGCTGATCTCGCCCTCCTGCAGGTTCCAGTACGTCCACATCGGCCGATCCGGCAGGACCTCTCCGGAGGGCGTCCGGATGTCGATTCGCATCGGCATCCCGAGCATCGCCCAGAACTGCTTCGCCCACGGGCCTGGAGCGAGCACGACCTGCTCGCCCACCTCGATCCGCCCTCGGCTCGTGATCAGCGCGTCGACGACGTCGTCGGCACCGGGTTCGAGCCCCAGCACCTCGACCTCGGACAGGATCGTCACATCCTCGGACTCGCACTTCTCGACGAGCCCGATCACGGACGCCATGTTGAAGGCGAACCCCCCTTGCTTCTCGTGCAGGCAGACGGTGACTCCACGGGCGCGCCAATCGGGGAAGAGCGCCTTCATGTGCTCGTCGACCGAGCGCTCGCCGAGGATCAACTCCGACCGGTAGCCGATCTGCTCGTGCCGCTCCGCGACCGCCGTCAGGTCCGACTCCTGGACCGCCGCGCCGAGCGCGACGTAGCCGACGGGGTTGTAGTGATACGCGGCCGGATCCGACTCCCACACCTCGACGCACGCCTGCATCAGCTCGCTCATCGCGGGCTGGAAGTAGTTGTTGCGGACGACGCCGCACGC
>DASSLB010000163.1:0-8354 GCA_035689945.1 Gaiellaceae bacterium
GTTGCTCCGCTGCGGCACGACGGCCACCTGCCGCCGGGCTCTCACAGGATCCTGCATGACGTCGACCCCGCCCACCAACGCACGCCCGCTCGTGGGCCGGACGCGGGTCGTCAGCATCCCGACCGTCGTCGTCTTCCCCGCGCCGTTGGGGCCGAGCAGACCGAACACCTCTCCGGCTGCGACACTGAACGAGACACCGTCGACGGCGTTCACCGAAGCCTTCGGGTAGCGCTTGACGAGGTCGGCGACCTCGACCGCATGGCCTGCATCGTTCCCCGGAAGCACCTCGAAATCGTAGGGCCGGGGGTGTACCTTCGGCACATGGACGCGGTCTCGGTTCGCAGCCTCGAGGGCTGCAAGACGGTCACCGTTCTCGCGCTCAGCGCCTGAGTTCGCTCGACCACGGCACGGAGTAACGGCAGACTTCTCGTCCCGGCCTGCCATCCGCAGAAAACCGCCGCCGCGCCGCGCGATTCCCCGATGCGGTCTCGGACCTGCGGACGGACGATCGGGGCATGCAAGAGATGCTCCTGACCGGCCGCGGCGGGGAAGGAGTCGTGCTCGCGTCGCAGATCCTCGCGGACACGTTCGCGCGCGCCGGCTACTGGGTGCAGAGCTTTCCCGAGTTCAAGGCCGAACGGCGCGGGGCTCCGATCTCGGCCTTTCTCCGCTGGGACGCCGACGAGCCGATTCGGCGCCGTTACAAGGTGCGCGAGTGCGACGTACTCGTCGCGATCTCGGCCTCGCCCCCGCCCGCCCGGTCGGTGGCGATGCTGCGTCCCGGAGGTCTCCTCCTCGTCAATCGCGAGACGCGGTTTCCGCACCGCGGCGACTACCACCTCGCGCGCGTGCCCGGATCGCAGGTCGCGCGGCGCAATCGGATCCTGTCGGCGGAAGGGAGGCCGATGGGAAACGTGGCGGTGCTGGGCGCGGCGGTGCGGCTCCTGCTCCCCAACGGGCTCGGCTTCCTCGAGGAAGCCATTCGCGCCCGCATGGGCGCGCTTGCGGAGCCGAACATCCTCGCCGCACGTGAGGGCTATCGCCTCTGCATGAGACAGCACACGACCGCCTCCGACACGCCCTACGAGCCGGCCGAAGCGCCGCAGCCGCGGCCGCCTCTCCCACCGTTCGCGGTCAGCCTGACCGACTCGCGCGTCAACCACACCGGCGCGTGGTCGGTCGAGCGTCCCGTCCTCCTCGAGGCCTGCAATGTCTGCGGCCTCTGCGCGCTCTTCTGCCCGGAAGGTGCGATGCGGCGCGTGAACGGCGTGATGGAGATCGACTTCGAGTACTGCAAGGGCTGCGGGATCTGCGAGGAGGTCTGCCCGGTGCGCAACGCGATCGCGATGGAGGAGGTGCCCGCATGAGCCAGGACCTGCCGCGCGGACGCACCGTGCTGACCGGAAACGAAGCGGCGGCTGTCGCCGCTGTGCTCGCACGGGCGCAACAGATCGCCTGCTATCCCATCACGCCGCAGACGCTGATCGTGGAGCGCCTCGCCGAGCTCGTCGCCGGCCGCGACGACGTCGTCTTCGCGAATCTCGACAGCGAGCACTCGATGTTCGGCTACGCGCTCGCCGCCGAGCGCGCCGGCTCGCGCTGCTTCACAGCCACGTCGTCGCAGGGTCTCCTCTACTCGCACGAGCAGCTCCACCGCGCCTCCCGCGAGCGCATCCCGCTCGTCGCAGTGAACGTCAACCGCTCGATCGTCGCGCCGTGGAGCCTCGAGCCGGACCTCGCCGACAGCATCAGCCAGCGCGACACCGGCTGGGTGCAGCTCTATTGCTCGTCCGGGCAGGAGCTGCTCGACAGCGTGCTGTGCGCCTACCGCATCGCGGAGGAGGCGATGCTGCCGGTGCTCGTCTGCGCCGAGGGGTTCCTCATCTCGCACACCGCCGAGGTCGTCGACGTGCCGAGCCAGGAAGAGGTGGACGACTTCCTGCCTCCCTTCCGGCCGCCGGAGGACTGGCTGCTCGACCCGCGCAGGCCACGCACGTTCAGCGGCCTGCCCGAGCCGAACGACTACGCGACGTACCAGCACAATGTCGCCGAGGCGCACGACCGGACGCGCGGCCTCCTCGCAGATGTCGCCCGCGACTTCGCGGCGGCGTTCGGACGGGAGAAGGTCGCGTCGCTCGAGGTCACCGGCGACCGAGGGGCCGACACAGCGATCGTCACGATCGGGACGATCGGCGAAACGGCGCGCGAGCTGCTCGCCGACGCCGAGCCGCCGCTCGTCATTCGTGTCCACGCGTACCGGCCGTTCCCGGCCGATGAGCTTGCCGCCACGCTCGAACACGTTTCCCATGTTTGCGTCGTCGACCGGGCGCCGGCCTTCGGCGCACCCGGGCCACTCGGCGAGGATGTCCGCTCTTGCGGTGTTCCCGCGACCGACGTCGTTTGTGGGCTCGGCGGCAGCGACGTGACGCCCGAGACGCTGCGCGCCGCCCTCGAGCGGTCGCGTGTCTCCTCGCCCGACCGGGCGGCCGTCTATCTCGTGGGAGGTGCGTAGCCGTGGCCGTCTGGCTCGACGAGGTCATCCAGGAGGAGTCGCTTCTGTACCCCGGCCACGCCGCCTGTGCCGGCTGCGGCCCCGCCGTGAACATGCGTCACTTCCTCGGCGCGCTCACGGCCGCGACCCCGGGTCGCGAGGTCGTCCTCGTCATCCCCGCCTCCTGCTGGACGATCATCGCCGGCGCCTGGCCGGTGAGCGCCTTCGGCGTCTCCGTCTACCTCACGCCGTTCGCGTCCGCCGCTGCCGAGGCCTCGGGAATCAAGTCGGCGCTGAGGCAACGCGGCCTCGACGACGCGCACGTGGTCGTCTGGGGTGGCGACGGGTCGACGAACGACATCGGCTTCGCGACCGTCTCAGCGGCCGCCGAGCGGAACGAGGACCTGATCTACGTCCTCAACGACAACGAGGCGTACATGAACACCGGCGTCCAGAAGTCCGGCGGCACACCCGAGGGCGCCTGGACGACAACCACCCCCGTCGCCGCACCGCGGGAGGGGAAGAAGAAGGACATCGACCGGATCATGGCGGCGCACGGGATCCCCTACGTCGCCACCCTGGCCGCCGGCTCCGTGCCGGAGCTGAAGGACTTCCGCGCGAAGGTCACCCGAGCCGCGGAGGTGCACGGCTTCCGCTTCTTGCACGCCCTCGGCGCATGTCCACCCGGCTGGCGCTACCCGACCGAGCAGTCGGTCGAGATCGTGCGCCGCGCGGTGGAGTCGCGCTACTTCCCGCTGCTCGAGGTCGACGGCGGCTCCTGGCGGATCACGTACCGGCCGAAGCACCCGCTACCCGTGAGCGAGTTCCTCTCCACCCAGGGCCGCTTCGCCCACCTCTCCGAGGAGCGGATCGCGCTCGTGCAGCAACACGTCGACGAGCGCTGGGATCTGCTCGGGCGGCTCGAAGCGGCGACAGCCAGCGAGGAGGAGTGACGAGATGACAGCAACGGTGACGAGCATCGCCTCGGTTCGCCCGAAGGAGTTCCACTTCCCGGTCTCGATCGAATGGATCGGCGGCCGTCGGGTGAGCGCGCAGGTCGACGGCAAGCACTCCGTCGATGTCTGTCCACCGCTCGTCTTCGCGGGAGACGACGCGAGCACGTGGAGTCCGGAGGACTTCTTCGTGGCGGCTGCCGCCTCGTGCCTTGCGGTCACGTTCACCGGGATCGCGGCGCGTGCCGGCCTCGACTACGACAGCCTCACGGTCAACGCTGACGGCATCTGCGGCAAGCGGCCCGACGGAAACTTCGGCTTCACCAGCCTTTGGCTCCGCCTCGAGCTCCAAACCGCTGCGAACGCGGCGGAAGCGCGCCGGCTCGCAGAGCGCGCCGAGAAGACCTGTCTCGTGGCAGCGTCTCTCGACGTCCCGATCGAGACGACGATTCTCGTCAACGGCAGCTGAGACAACGGTCGGTTGGGGTCCGCTGTAAAGATTTCGCCAGTTGCCGAATAGTGCGGCACACTGAGACGATGCGGCGTGGGGTCTGGCTCTTCGTTCTCGGCGTTCTCGCAGCGACGGTCGGTGCGGCGTCCGCGTCTGCGGACGGAACCACCGGCACGACAGCGACGACGTCCACGCCGACGTACGCGCGACTCACCCCCTCCTTCCTGCCCAGCACCTGCGTTGGCGCCGGGGAGGCGGCGATCGTCGAGCCGGGAAGTCGCGTGCTCGCGCTCGGGACGCCGGCCTCGGCGCGCGGGCCCTCCGCCTATCCGGCGAAGGCGCCGGTCGTCGCGTTCACCTCCTCCGCCGCAAGCGGCTCGACGTGCAAGACCGCATCGGTGACGCTGAGTGCGGTCTCGCTGTTCGGCGGCCTGGTCACCGCAACCAGCGTCGCGGCGACGCACGGAAACGGGACGGTTACCGGCCTCGAGGTCGGCGGCTCGCCCGTCACGCTCTCGGCGGGTCAGACGGCGCTGCTCGGAGACTGGGGAGAGGTCACGTCCTCGAGAACGGTCGGCCGGCTGACGGCGCCGCTCGCCGTCGTGCTCTTCGCGCGACACGGGTCGCTGCCCGCCGGGACGACGATCCTGGTCGGCTTCGCAGCCTCCGCGCAAGCGCTCACCAAGTCGAGAGGCCGGACGCATGACTCCACGACGACGACACCCGCAGCTACTACAAAGACGCCCACGCCGACGCAGAAGCCCAAGCCCTCTCAGCCCGTGGGTGCCACGAAAGCGAAGAAGCATCGGCACAAGAAGAAGCACGTCCCGCAACCACTCACGGCGAGACCGTCGCTCGGCTACAAGCCAGGGCACTACGTCTTCCCCGTCAACGGCGGCGCGTCGTACGGCGACACGTACGGCGGAGTTCGCAACGACATCTACGACGGCTGGCACCACGGCGACGATCTGTTTGCGAGCCTCGGCACGCCGATCGTCGCAGTGGCAACCGGAAAGCTCAGTCTCGTCGGCTGGAACCGGCTCGGCGGCTGGCGGCTCTGGCTCACCGACGGCAAGGGCAACTCGTTCTACTACGCGCACCTCGCCGGCTACTCGCGCTGGATCCTCGATCACCCGAACGTCAAGGCGGGCCAGGTCGTCGGCTTCCTCGGACGCACGGGCGATGCGTTCACGACCGACCCCCATCTCCACTTCGAGATTCACCCGCAGCTGTATCTCAAGCTCGGCTACGACGGCGCCGTCGACCCGACGACGTACCTGCAGAAGTGGCACACGGTCTGGGTGCCGAAGAACGAGATGCCGCAGCCCGCGAAGCTGAAAGCGCCTGTCGGGACACCCGCGCAGGAGGCCGCAGTCGTCTGGCACGAGCTGCTCGCCGCCCGACACCTGCTTGGAGCGCACAAGACGGCGCGCTCCCCTCTCGTCACGCCGGACGAGTTCCTCCGGCGGGGAATGGTCGAAGCGGCCGGCGTGTCCCCGCCACGAATCACCGGCATCCAGGCAACGTCCGCGCACGCTGCTGCCACGACGAACACGCTGACGTGGCTCGGCGGCGGGACGGGCGGGATCGCCCTCATCGCCCTCTCGGCCGGTGGGTTCTTCTTCCGCCGCCGGCGCCGCACGACGCCCGAGACCCCGAGCTAGGCACCGCTACACTTGGCTCCCGCAAGGCGCATTCGTCTAGTGGCCTAGGACACCGCCCTCTCACGGCGGCGGCACGGGTTCGAATCCCGTATGCGCCTCTTCTGCATACTCTGTGCGGCTCGTGCCCTCCACGCGCGGGGCCGTCGCAGTTTCCGCAAAGAGCGAGAAGACCTCCCGGAAGGCGGTTTGGATCCTTGGCCCCCGGGTGACGCATCGATCACTGAAACGTCGAATCGCGTTGGAGGTCATCCCGCATGGCAGCAACGCCAGAGACCTATACGCGCACGGTCAGCACGATGAACGACGTCCTCGACGTGTTGCGCGATCAGCCAGATCCAGACGGGGCCCTGACGGCGCTCGCCGACCGTATCGCGGTCGAGCGTGAGTGGGTGCGAGTGCTCATTGCTCTCGGTGAGCAGCCGCGTAGGCCGCCTGTCTGGATCGGACCACAGGTCGCGACGTCGGTTCGCTGAGCAACGGCGAGCCGCTCTCCGAGGGCGGCTCGCCCGTTGGCTATTCAGAGGCGGCTCCGCTGGGGGCGAGCAGCGACGTGAGGTAGTCCTCGAGCTTGTTGAAGCTGTCCTCCTGGCCGTCGTTCGTGCTCATGCGCGCGCGACCGGCCTGATCGCGGAACGCCATCGTCGTCGTCAGCGTGGTCACGCCATCGGTCTCGTGCAGCTCGACGGTCTCGACGGCGTGTGCATCCGGCCAGCCTTCGAACAACCACGTCGCGACGGTACGGGTCGGCGGCTCGATCTCGAGGTACGTGCCGCGAAACGAGCACTCTTTCCCGTCGGGGGTCACGAAGACGATGTGGTAGTTGCCCCCGACGCGCAGGTCGATCGAGCACTCCGTGACCTCGTCCTTGAAGGGAGCGAACCAGTTGCGCACATGCTCCGCCTTCGTCAGCACGTCCCAGACGAGCTCTAGCGGAGCGTCGAAGTCTCGCGTGGTGAGGATCTCGAGCTCGCTCGGGAGCTCGACGACCGACGATCCGTGCCGGTTCTGCGTCACTGCGGCTCTCCTTCTTGTTGTAGGTCTTTGAGGTAGTCGTCCATCCGGTCGAGGCGCTCGTTCAGTGCCTGCTCGTACTTGGCCAGCCACTCCTGGAACGGCTGCAGGTGTGCGGGCTCCAACCGGTACAGCCGGCGACGCCCCTCCGCCCGGAAGCTGACAAGTCCCACCTCGCTGAGCACCCGAAGATGCTTCGAGACCTGAGGCTGGGACATCGAGAGGTCGTCGACAATCGCGCCGACCGCCTTCTCACCGCCGATGAGCGCATCCAGGATCTCCCGCCGGTTCGCCTCGGCGACTGCGTTGAAGACATCCGCGGTGGTGGAAGTGCGGGCCACAGCCGCAATATATTCCGATACTGGCATATGTCAAGCTCGTCCGGCCTCGGGAGTACGCTCGCTCGGAGCTTGGCCAGCCATCTGATCGACGCCAGGGGAACCGTCGAGCCGAATGTCGACCCTGAAGGCGTCGAGTCGCGGCTCCACGACGGAATCTTCCTCTGGCTCGACATCGACAGCCCCGGCGAGGCCGACTTCCAGCTGCTGCACGACGTCTTCGACCTGCACCCGCTGGCCCTGGAGGACGCGCGCAAGTTCGGGCAACGGCCCAAGATCGAGGACTTCGACGACTACACGCTCCTCGTCGTCTTCGGTGCTCTCGACGACGACTCCCGCAGGTCAGGGCTCAAGCCGATCGAGGTGCACTGCTTCTACTCGCCCAAGTGGCTGATCACCGTGCACAAGGGCGAATGCCCGGTCTTCGGAGAACTCCGCAACCAGACGCACCGGCGCCTGCAGAAATACGAGGAAGGGCTCGGGATCCTCTACCTCGTCGTCGACGAGCTCGTCGACAGCTTCCTGCCGCAGCTGTCGGAGCTCGACGACGAGATCGACGAGCTCGAGGACACGATCCTCACCGACCCTCAGCCGGCCGCGTTGCAGCGGGCGATCGCGATTAAGCGTCAGCTCGTGCAGCTGCGGAAGATCGTCCATCCGCAGCGCGACATGTTCGCCGCGCTTCTCGCCGGCCGCTACGAGCTGCCCGGAATGACCGAGGAGTACGAGCGCTACTACCGCGACGTCTACGACCACCTGATCCGCGTCGCGGAGCAGCTCGACGACTACCGCGATCTCGCGTCCGGCGTCACCGATCTCTACCAGTCGACGGTCGGAAACAAGATGAACCTGACCATGAAGCAGCTCGGTTGGGTCGCGACCTTCTTCCTGCCGCTCACGTTCCTCACCGGCTTCTTCGGACAGAACTTCACCCTGCTCGCCGGGAACTACATCGTTCCCGCCTGGACGTTCTGGGTGCTCGGCATCGGGCTCGACCTCGCCGCGTTCGCGGCGGTCCTCGCCTGGTACATCAACCGGGAGCGCGGCAACCTGTTGCTGCGCGTGCCCGAGCTCCATCCCCTGCCGCGCCGACGCTGAGCCGGCCCCTATGGGCCGCGGAGCACCGCAATCTGCCGTACATCGCCGCGCCGGCGCTCTTTGCGAATCGTCCGTGCGAGCGTAGTGTCGCTAGGGGCGGGCTCCGGTCGCGGCCCCCTTCTCCGGGGCCCGCCCTCGATTGCTTAGACGTGCATCCGGCCGAAGTGTTCGGAGAGATCCGAACGCGTCGCGCGGGAGTAGTAGAGGACGCACCGACAGGGGCGGCCACCCATCCCCGCACCGGCCGTCCCGCTCCTCGCAGGGGGCGGCTGTCACGGCCATGCGGCCGCCCCCACATCCCGGGAATCGCGACTAGAATTCGGGCGTGCTCGGGGGTCGTAAGGCAGG
>DASSLB010000164.1:0-4698 GCA_035689945.1 Gaiellaceae bacterium
TCCGAGACGAGATGCGTCACGTGCGAGTACCGCTCGGCCTCCATGAAGCGCGCGACGCGCACCGAGCCGGGATCGCAGACGCGGGAGAGGTCGTTGCGGCCGAGGTCGACGAGCATCGTGTGCTCGGCCCGGTCCTTCTCCGAGGCGAGCAGCTTGGCTGCGTCGCCTTCGCCCGGCGAGATCGTCCCGGCGATCGGGTTCAGCTCGGCGCGGCGGCCCGAGCACTTGACGACGGTCTCCGGCGAGCTGCCCACCAGCGCGAGCCGGGAGCCGCCGACGCTTCCAGCAAAGCCCAGCTCCAGGAGGAAGAGGTATGGCGACGGGTTGACCCGGCGCAGCGCGCGGTAGAGCTCGACGGCCGAAGCCGACGTCGGACGTGTCGCGCGTTGCGCGATCACCACCTGGAAGACGTCGCCCTCGCGTATGTGCTTCTGCGCGCGCTCGACCCGGCGCAGGTGCTCCTCCCGCGCGGGCTCGCGCTCAAGCGGGCCGCGCGGTGTTGAGCCGCGCGGAAGAGAAGGCGGCTCGTCCAGTCCGTCGGCGCTCCCGCGCAGCAGCTCCGCGACGCCGCGGGCATGGTCGAAGCGGAGCAGGACGTCGGGGACGACGAAGAGGCTCGCCGGCACTTCCGGTCCGTCCGCCGGTAACGGCACGGTCGGCTCGAACCCGGCGACCGCGTCGTAACCGAGGTAGCCGACCACCGGCTCGCCGAGACCTTCAGCCTCCTCGAACGAGACCAGTCGTGACCCCGCGCCGACGAAGCTGTAACGGCCGAGCCGGCCGCGCTCGACCGACTCGAGCAGGAACGCGCCGTCGGCGCCCTCGCGCAGGCGGAGGTACGTACCGAGCGGCGTCAGGAGGTCGGTTGCGATTTCGATTTCGGACATGAAAAAGGCTCCTTGCGGAGCCGGTTCGAGCGGACGGGCTGTGCTGGCGCGGTTCAGCGTGCGCGCAGGCTCCCGCCACGCTCGGCGCGCCAAGCCCACGGGGTGCGGACGGAAGTCATGGCCGCAGCGTAAGCAGGCCCTGCGCGACCGTCAAGCGAAACGGAATGCAGTGCCGAAAGCGTCAAGCGGCGAACACGTGGCCCGCGTCCTCGAGCGCGTCGGCGGCACGCCCGAGGTCGGACGAGCGCACGAGGACGTAGTCCGATTCGAACGTCGAGATGACGAAGATCGGGAGCTCGGCGTCCGCGAGCGGCTGGACGAGCGACGCGACGACCCCACTGAGCGAGAAGTCGAGCGGCCCCATCACCTCGAGCAGAGTCCAGCCGCGGTCGACGCTCTCACCCTCGGGCACGTCGTGGTCGCGGCAGACGACGGAGACCTCGTGCTCGGTGCGGGTGACCGAGCGGAACGGGCCCTTGTCGACCCACTCCGGCAGCTCCGACCCCGGTTGGAGGCGGACGACCGCGTAGCTGTCCGGCAGCGTCCGGAGGTTCACGACGGGACGCTAGCGCGGAAGGGCGCAAACGGGCGCAGGTAGAGTCGCGCAGCCATGCCCCTCCCGGATCTGCTCGAACGCCTGCTGACGACACCCGGCCCCTCCGGGGAGGAACGTGCTGCGGCTGCCGTCTGGCGCGAGGCGGCAGCGGCTGTCGGCGAGGTGTCGTCGGATGTCCTCGGCAGCTCCTGGGTGCGCGTCCCGGGGACGGCCGGAGGGCCGACGCTCCTGCTCGTCGGTCACATCGACGAGATCGGCCTCGTCGTCACGCATCTGGGCGATGACGGCCTCGCCGCCGTGCGCACGCTGAGCGGCTGGGATCCAAGCGCGGCGGCCTACCAGCGCGTCGACGTCCACACACGCGGCGGCGTGGTCCCCGGCGTCGTCGCCGTGAAGCGCCAGAAGCGCAAGCGCGGCGAGGACCGCAAGCCCATCGAGTCAGACGACCTCTTCCTCGACGTCGGCGCGAAGGACGGGGACGAACTGCGCGGCCTCATCCGGCCCGGCGACCATGTCATCTGGCACGGTGCGCCGCTTGCCCTGCACGGCAACCGGGTCGCGTCGCGCGCCTTCGACAACAGGATGGGCTGCTACGTCGCGCTCGAGTCCGCTCGGAGGATTGCCGAGCGGGGCGGCGCGCCGGGCGAGGTGATCGCAGCGGCGGCGGTGCAGGAGGAGGTCGGCGACTACGCGGGCTCGCGCACGGTGGCGTTCGCGACCGAGCCGGACGTCGCGCTCGCGATCGACGTCACGAACCCCTCCGACATCCGCGGCGCGGATCACGACGACGAGGGCAAGATCGTGCTCGGCGGCGGTCCGACGCTCTCGCGCGGCCCGTCGATCCACCCGGACGTCTTCGAGCTCTTGCACGACACGGCCGAGGCGGAGGGCATCCCGTTTGCCGTCGAGGTCTCGCGTGGGACGACCTGGACCGATGCCGACGCCGTCTATGTCAGCCGCAAGGGCGTGGCCACCGGGGTCGTCTCGGTGCCGCTTCGCTACATGCACTCGCCGGTCGAGACGATCGATCTCGACGACATCGAGCGAGCCGTGCAGCTGATCGTGGCGTTCGCGTTCAAGCTCGAGCCTGGACAGAGCTTCACGGGCTAACTTGGAGACGTGAGCAGGAGCGTCATCGTCTCGGCGGTCCGCACGCCGTTCGGGAAGCTCAACGGCGGCCTGGCCGCGTATCCCGCGACCGAGCTCGGCGCGATCGCCATCCGCGCCGGCCTCGACCGCGCCGGCCTCGAAGGGCGGGAGGTCGACTACGTGATCATGGGCCAGGTGCTCCAGGCCGGCGCCGGGCAGGCACCCGCACGCCAGGCGGCGGTGGGGGCTGGAATTCCGATCGACGTCCCGTCGGACACGGTGAACAAGGTCTGCGCCTCCTCGATCCGCGCGGTCGAGATCGCCGACTCGATGATCCGCGCCGGCGACGTCGAGGTCGTCGTCACGGGCGGGATGGAGTCGATGACGAACGCGCCGTACGCGCTGCCGAAGGCGCGCCAGGGCTACCGGATGGGCGACGGCACGCTGATCGACCTCATGATCTGGGACGGGCTGCGCTCGACGTTCGACGACCTCCACATGGTTCAGCAGGCGGCGCAGGTCGCGCGTGAGCTCGGTGTCTCTCGCGAGGATCAGGACGCGTGGGCCCTCCGCTCGCACGAGCGGGCCGCGGCCGCTCAGGATGCGGGCCGCTTCGACGACGAGATCGTTCCGGTGGGGGACGTGACGGCGGACGAGGCGGTGCGCCGGGACACGACGCTCGAGAAGCTCTCCACCCTCAAGCCCGTCATGGATCCCGAGGGGACGGTCACCGCGGGCAACGCGCCCGGCGTGAACGACGGCGCCTCCTGCGTGGTCGTGTGCTCGGAGGAGTTCGCACAGCGGCGCGGGCTCGAGCCGCTGGGGACGATCGTCTCGCAGGGCTACGTCGCGGACGAGTTCGCATGGCTCGCGCGCACGCCGGCGAACGCGGGCAGGCAGGCGCTCGAGAAGGCGGGGAAGTCGATCGACGACGTGGAGCGGGTCGAGGTGAACGAGGCGTTCTCGTCGGTCGCGCTCAACTCGGTGAGCATGCTCGGTGTCGACCCGGACCGCGCGAACGTCAACGGCGGCGCCGTCGCTCTCGGCCATCCGATCGGCGCGAGCGGTGGCCGGATCCTCGGCACGATGGTGCACGAGCTACGCCGCAACGGCGGCGGGCTCGGTCTCGCCGCGATCTGCTCCGGCGGGGGCCAGGGCGACGCTCTCTTGATCGAAGTCTGACCCTCGACGGGTCGGCCGTTCGCTTGAGCCGGGACCTCCCGCCCGTGCCGCCGCGTATCAGCGGTGTCACCCCAAGGAGGAAGCGATGCGCAGGCTCTCGCTCTGTCTCGCCGTTGTCGTCGGTGCCCTCGTCGCTGCGTCTGCCGCGCGCGCAGACGGACCGACGTTCGTGACCCAGTTCGGCCAAGGGGTCACCCATGGATCTGTGCGGTACGTCCCCGTTTCGGTCTACCCGACCAATCACACCGACCTGGTCACGATCTCGACGGTTGATGGTTCAGCCGGCCAGGCGCTTCAGCTCCCGGGCCAGTGGGGATTGCCGTACATAGGGGCCGGCGCCGAAGGGCTGTCGCGTGACGGGCGCACGCTCGTGCTGGGCGAGGTGACGATCGGAATCTTGTCGCCGAGCAGGTTCCTCATCGTGGATCCGGCACGGATGAAGGTCGTCCGCACGATTGTCTTGCGTGGGTACTTCTCGTTCGACGCGCTGTCCCCGGACGCGTCGCGCATGTACCTGATCCAGTACACACATGGTCAATCGCAGGACTTGACCCACTACATCGTGCGCGGTTACGACCTGCGCGCGAACCGGCTGCTGCCCGGGAAGATCGCCGACCGCAGGGAGCACGAGGAGTCAATGGCCGGCTATGCCATGACCCGAACGACGAGCGCAAACGGGCGCTGGGTGTACACGCTGTACCAGAAGCCGTCCGGAGAGCCCTTCGTGCATGCGCTCGACACGGTGGCAGCCGCGGCGTACTGCATCGACCTTCCGAAGAACCGCGGGCTCTACAACATCGTTCTCTCGCTCCGCGGCAACGGCCGAACGCTCGCCGTGCACTCGCGGAGTGGTCGCCCATGGCTGAATGTCGCGGTCGGCAGCTGGCGGATCTCGTACCCGAGCTCCGGCTTCCCCTGGGCATGGGTTGGAGCGGGGATCGGCGGCGCTCTCGCAGTCCTCGCGGCCGCCGGGTTAATCCTGAG
>DASSLB010000165.1:0-29780 GCA_035689945.1 Gaiellaceae bacterium
CTTGCCGCGGAGGTCGTCGACGTCGATGTTCCCGCGCGCGTCGGTCTGCACGTGTGTGAGCTCGAAGCCGGCCATCGTCACCGAGGCCGGGTTCGTGCCGTGCGCGGTGTCGGGGATCACGACCTTGCGCCGCTGCTCTTCCTCGCCCCGCGCCGCGAAGTAGGCGCGAACGAGCAGCAGTCCCGTCAGCTCGCCCTGCGAACCAGCTGCAGGTTGGAGCGAAACCGCATCGAGGCCCGTGACCTCGGTGAGGATCTCCTGCAGCCGCCACATCAGCTCGAGCGCTCCCTGCGCGCCATCCTCGTCCTGGAGCGGATGGAGCCGCGCGAACCCGGGCAGCGCCGCGAGCCGCTCGTTGATCCGCGGGTTGTACTTCATCGTGCAGGAGCCGAGCGGATAGAAGCCCGTGTCGACGCCGAAGTTGCGCGTCGACAGCTCCGTGAAGTGGCGGACGAGCTCGAACTCCGGCACCTCGGGGAGCCGAGGAGGCTCGCTGCGACGAAACTCCTCCGGGATCTCCGGCGGGGCGGGCAGGGTCTCGTAGTGCGGCAGCGCAGACGCTCGACGCCCCGATTGCGACTTCTCGTAGATCAGCTTCATCCGTCGACCTCCGCGAGGACGTCGGCGAGGCGGTCGATCTCGTCCGGGGTGCGGCGCTCGGTAACCGCGACGAGCAGAACATCGTCCATCCCCTCGTAGTCCCGGCCAAGCGCGTAGCCCGGATGGACACCATGCTCGCGCGCCGACGCAACGACCTCGCGAGCGTTCCGTCCGACCCGGACGGCAAACTCCTTGAACGTTGTCTGGCTTGCGAACACCTGCTCGAGTCCCGCCCGCTCCTGGAGGCGCTGCTTCGCGTACGCGCCGAGGGACAGGCAGGTCTCCCCCAGCTCGCGCAGCCCCTGCGGCCCGAGCCACGTGAGATAGACAAGCCCGCCGAGCGCGAGCAGCGTCTGGTTCGTGGTGATGTTCGAGGTTGCCTTCTCCCGCCGGATGTGCTGCTCCCGGGTCTGCAGCGTGAGGACATAGCCGCGGTCGCCCGCGGTGTCTACCGTCTCGCCGACGATGCGCCCCGGCATGCGCCGGATGAACTGCTCGCGCGCAGCGAGGAAGCCGTAATGCGGGCCACCGAAGGACGGGAAGTTGCCCGCCGCCTGTCCCTCGCCGAGCGCGAGCGCAGCGCCGTAGCGGCCTGGCGCTTCGAGCACGCCGAGCGAGAGGAGATCGACGTGCGCGATCGGCAGCGCGCCGGCTTCGTTGGCTCTCGCGCAGAGCTCGCGCGCCGGCTCGAGGCAGCCGAAGAAGTTCGGCTGCTGGAAGATGACCGCCGCGGCGTCCACAGCGGCCCGGTCCAGTTCGTCGGGGTCGGTCACTCCGTCGCGGTGCGGGACCTCGACGATCTCGAGCCCGAACCCAGTGGCGAATGTCTTCGCGACCTGGCGCACCTGCGGGTTCGTCGCCTCGGTGACGACGACCTTGCTCCGCCCGGTCGTGTGCCTGGCGACGTAGCACGCGTCTGCAACGACGGTCGTGCCGTCGTACCCGGACGCATTGGACACGTCCATCCCCGTCAGCTCGCAGATCGCGGTCTGATACTCGAAGATCGCCTGGAGCACGCCTTGGCTCATTTCGGGCTGGTACGGCGTGTATGCCGTCAGCAGCTCGCCGCGCTGGAGGATCGTGTCGACGACCGCGGGCACGTAATGGTCGTAGATGCCCGCGCCGAGAAACGACAGCTCGCGAGCCGCGTCGGCGTTCCTTCCGGCGAGAGCGGCGAGGTGCTCGAACACCTCTTGCTCGGACAGCGCGGGCTCGAGCTCGAGCTCGCGTCCGAATCGAACGGCCTCGGGCAGGTCGCGGAAGAGCTCGTCGACCGTGGCGACGCCGATCGTCGCCAGCATCTCCTCCCGGTCGGAGTCCGTGAGCGCGAGGAAGGGATGCGTCACTGGTCTGCGAGCAGCTGGCGGTAGGCGTCGGAATCGAGCAACGCGTCGACCTCGCCCGAGTCGGACAGCCGGATGCGAATCAGCCACCCGTTGCCGTACGGATCCTCGTTCACGGTTTCCGGCGCGCCCACCACCTGCTCGTTTACCGCGAGCACCTCGCCTGAGAGCGGCGCGACCACGTCGGAGACGGCCTTTACCGACTCGACCTCCCCGTAGGACTGATCCTTCGTCACACTCGCGCCGACCTCGGGCGGCTCGAAGTGGACGAGCTCGCCGAGCGCGTCGGCGGCGAACCAGGTGATTCCAAGCGTTGCCTCGTCGCCCTCGACGCGGGCCCAATCGTGCTCCTCGTGGTATTTCAGGTCGTCGGGATAGGTCTCGGCGGCTGCCACTCAATCCTCCCTCTTGTAGATCGGCTTCTTCACGACGCGGGCGCGGCGCTGGCGGCCGCGAACGTCGATCGTCAGCTCGGTTCCGGGCGACGCCTGCGCGACCGGCACGTATCCCATGCCGATCCCGACTTCGAGCATCGGCGAATGCGAGCCGGACGTCACCTCGCCACCTCCGTCGATCGACATCCCCTGCCGGGGAATCGCCTTGTCCTCCATCACGAACGCGACGAGCCGACGCTCGGGTCCCTCGGCCTTGACGCGCCGCAGAACCTCGACACCCTGGAACTCCTTGTCCAGCGCGCACACCCACCCGAGGCCCGCCGAGATCGCGTCGGTGTCCGGTCCGATGTCGTTGCCGTGCAACGGATAGCAGACCTCGAGGCGCAGCGTGTCGCGCGCGCCGAGACCACACGGGACCGCGCCACGCTCGAGCACGGCGTCCCAGAGCCGCACCGCGTCCTCGGTCATGCAGAGGAGCTCGCAGCCGTCCTCGCCGGTGTAGCCGGTCCGGTTCACCATCACCTCGATGCCGTCGAGCAAGGTCTCGGCGTACGTGAACGGCGCCGCTGGCCGGAGCCCGAGCCGTTCGATCGCACGCGGCCCCTGCACTGCCAGGAGCGCGCAGTCGTCGGAGACCTCCCGAACGTCCGAGCCGTGAATCTCACGTTCCTTCAGCCAGGTGTAGTCGATCTCGCGGTTCGCCGCGTTGACGACGAGGAGGTAGGAGCACTCGCCGACGCGGTAGACGATGAGGTCGTCGACGATCCCGCCGTCCTCGTTCGTCAGCAGCGTGTACTGCGCCTCGCCTACCGAGAGCCGGTCGAGGTCGTTCGAGAGTGCGCCCTGCAGGAGCTCCCGCGCGCGTGGCCCCTCGACCTCGAGCTCGCCCATGTGCGAGACGTCGAAGACACCGGCGTCCGTCCGCACAGCCCGGTGCTCGGGAATGACCCCGGAGTACTGCACGGGCATCTCCCAGCCCGCAAACGGCACCATCCGCGCCCCGAGTTCGACGTGCCGATCGTGGAGCGGCGTGTGCAGGAGCGTCTCGGGCATCGGCACCGCCGATCCTAGTTGTGGCCGGGAAGCCGGGGTTCAGTCGAAACGTCCCCAGAACGGAGCTGCCCCGGCTCGTCCGAGGACGAGCCGGGGCAGCGGACCGGGTCGTGGGGTTGACTCGAATAGGGTCAACCCTGTTGAGGGCATCGACGATGTGCCCCGTTTCAACCGAGTCAAACCTCCCAGGTCGTCGAGCGCGAAACGCCGCTCGCCGCCGCTATTCGTTGCGCAGGAAGGACGGCACGTCGAGGGTCTCGTCGCCGCCGTGCTCCGGCGGGCCCGACGAGACCGAGACCGGTGCCGCCTCGAAGCTGCCGCGACGCCGGCGGCGTCCGCCGCCGAACCCGGTCGCGATGACGGTGACGCGCACGTCGTCGCCCATCGCCTCGTCGATTACCGCGCCGAAGATGATGTTCGCGTTCGGGTCGGCAGCGCTCGTTACGACCTCCGCTGCCTCGTTCACCTCGAACAGGCCGATGTCGGGGCCGCCGGTGATGTTGAGCAGGATCCCGGTTGCGCCCTCGATCGACGACTCCAGCAACGGCGAGGAGACGGCGGAACGCGCCGCTTCGGCCGCGCGGTTGTCCCCGCTCGCCGAGCCAATGCCCATGAGAGCCGAGCCGGCCTCGCGCATGATCGTGCGCACGTCCGCGAAGTCGAGATTGACGAGCCCGGGCACGGTGATCAGATCGGTGATCCCCTGCACGCCCTGACGGAGGACGTCATCAGCCATCCGGAACGCGTCGACGACCGAGGTCTGCTTCTCGACCACCTGAAGCAGCCGGTCGTTCTCGATCACGATGAGCGTCTCGAGCCGGTCGCGCAGGTTTTCGATCCCCTGCTCGGCCTGCTGCGCGCGCTTGCGTCCCTCGAAGTTGAACGGCTTCGTGACGACGCCGACGGTCAACGCCCCGAGCTCACGCCCGAGCTCGGCGACGACGGGAGCAGCGCCGGTCCCCGTCCCGCCGCCTTCACCGGCCGTGATGAAGATCATGTCGGCGCCCTTCAGCGCCTCCTTCAACTCGTCGCGGCTCTCCTGGGCGGCCGCCAGGCCGACAGCAGGATCGGCACCGGCCCCGAGGCCGCGGGTGGCCGCGGAACCGATATGGATCTTCACGTCCGCGTCGCACCCCATCAACGCCTGAGCGTCGGTGTTCACCGCGATGAACTCGACGCCCGAGAGGCCGGCGTCCACCATCCGGTTGACGGCGTTCGTGCCGCCGCCGCCGACGCCGACGACTCTGATCAGGGCGAGGTAGTTCCCGGCTGCGTCGCTCGTGCTCATCCGCTCGGAGTCTGAACCTTCAGTAGAGGATTGGGGCAGGATTCAGCAACAACGGCCAGCAGGGTATGCGGCCGCAGGCTCGTTGTCAACTGGAGGTCGAGCTTCTGTGGCTCAACCTCCAGTCGAGCCTTGTGGTACTGCCATCAACGGAGAACCCGTGCCGGACACGGCTCGGCCGGGGACGCTCACATCGAGGTAGGTCGATCCCGAGGGCAGGAAGGCGAGCGCGCGCTCCGCCACGGCAACCTTGAGCTTGACGTCGGTTGCGGCGCCCATAAGTAGCTGCAGGCCCGACCGGAGGTGGAAGACGAGTGCCTCCTGGGTGTACGTCACGGTGGCGAGCCGGGGAGCGAGAGTCCCGGCGAGGCCGGCCGCCCTGACGGCGACGCGCGCCTCCCTCGCGTCGAGAATGGAACCGACAGGCAGCGCTGCGTGAGCAGTGGTCCAGACGCGCGGCAGGCTCGGGTCGGCCCCGGACGAGAGGGGCTCGATGATCCGGCCTCGGATCGAAACGAGCCAGCTGTTTGCACCGCTGCGCAGAACGGCCGCTGGGTGCTCCGGCACCACGGTGACGCGAAGCGTGTGTGGGAAACCGCGGTCGTAGGTCGCGCTGACCACGGTGGGGAGCGCCTCAACGCTGCGCACCACAGCCGAGCCGTCGAGGCCGACGAGCGGTTTGCCGACCAGCGAGGCAAGCGCGTGGCGCACTTGGCCGGCGACGCGAGCCGAGCCTCCCTGGACTTCGATTCGATCGATCGCGAAGAGCGGCGTCTCACGAGCGAGCATGTATGCGATGAGGGCAAAGGCGACAATGCCGAGGCCGACGGCAAGCGAGCGGCGGGTCGGAACGATCCGAGCGAGCCACGCTCGCGGGCGCATGTGTGGCCAACTCGGGCGCCACGGCAGGATGGCGGCCTCCGCGCGCGCCATGGACCGGCTGAAACGAGCCCTCGCAGGCACCCGTAGAAGTTCGGCGCCGAAGCGACCGCTCCTACAGGTCGGGCAGCACGAGCTCGCCGAGGAACTCGACCTCGTGCTCGAGCCGGACGCCGTACCGCTCGTGTGCCCGCCGCCGAGCCTCGGCCATGAGAGCGAGAGCGTCGGCTGTCGTGGCGGCGTCGGCGTTCTCGATGAAGTTCGCGTGCTTCGGCGAGATCTGGGCTCCGCCGATCCGGTAGCCCTTGAGCCCGCATGCCTCGAGCATCCGCCCCGCGCTCAACTCGTGGTCGGGGTTCTTGAAGACGCTGCCGAACGTGCGCCGGTTCGTGGGCTGGGCCTCCTTCCGGCGCGTGTTCATCTCCCGTACCTCTGCCTTGATCTGGTCCGGAGGCCGCGGCCGCAGCCGGAGCTCTGCGCGAAGAACGACCTGTCCGTGCCGGAGCTCAGAGTGCCGGTAGGTCAGTCCCAGCTCTGAAGGCGTCAGCCAGCCGCTCCCGTCGGCGGTCGCGACGAGCCCGCGCTCGAGGACGCCTGCGAAGTCTCCCCCGTAGGCACCCGCGTTCATCCACACGCCCCCGCCGATGGTGCCGGGGATCGCGCACGCGAACTCGAAGCCGCCGAGCCCGGCGGCACGGGCGCTGTGCAAGGCAACGGCGTTCGGCGCTCCGCCTCCCACCCTCAGCACTTCCCCGTCGACCTCGACCTTGACCAGCTGCCCCGCGAGCTTGAGGACGAGCGCGTCTACGCCTTCGTCCGCTGCGAGGAGGTTCGAGCCGAGGCCGACGACGGCGACGGGGAGCGACCGCGCCCGCGCCCAACGCAACAGCTCGACGACCTCTTCCTCAGACTCAGGCCGTGCGAAGGCGCGCGCGGGACCACCGGTGCCGAGCGACGTGAAGCGGGCGAGCTCGATTCCCTCTTCGATCTTCATGCCAGCGCCTCGAGGATCAGCGGAGCGGCGCTGTCGACGTCTCCTGCACCGAGCGTGATCACGGTGTCCCCCGGCCGTGCCCAGGTGGCGACGAGACGAGCTGCATCGCCGAGCCCAGGCGCCCAGCCGATGTGCATGCCGGGACGACGCCGGGCGAGCTCGTCCACGATCAGCTTGCCGCTCACCCCGGGCAACGGCTCCTCGCGCGCGGGGTAGATCTCGGTGACGCATGCAGCGTCGGCACTGGCGAGCGCCTCGGCGAAGCCGTGCGCAAGGTGAAGCGTCCGGGAATAGAGGTGCGGCTGGAAGAGGGCCAGTACCCGGCCCGCATTTCGGATCGCAGCGAGGTCGGCGGCCAACTCGGCCGGATGATGGGCGTAGCTGTCGAGGACGGTCACGCCTCCCGCCTCCCCCTTCGGCTCGAGCCGCCGCCCGGCACCGCGGAACTCGAGTAGTGCCGTCTCGGCGGCCGCGCGCGACACGCCCGCGAGCTCGAGCGTTGCGATCGCAGCAGCAGCGTTACGCCGGTTGTGCTCGCCCGGCACGGCGAGGTTCATGTCCACCGGCTCGAGCTCCTCGGCGCGCACGACGTGCGGCACATCGCGCAGCCAGTCCTCGAAGAAGGCGGCGACCTCATCCCGTGAGACGAACGTCGTGTGGTGGTCGAGGTCGACGTTGAGGAGCACGGCGACTTCTGGGCGCAACGCGCCGACCGAGCGATCCGACTCGTCCCCCTCGACGACGAGCCAGCCGGATCCGGCGCGCGCATTGCCGCCGAGCTGGGGCACGTCGGCGCCGATGAGAAATGCCGGGTCCAGGCCGAGCCGGTCGAGGCAGAAGGCGATCATCGCCGTGGTCGTCGTCTTGCCATGCGCGCCGGCGACGACGATCGTCCGCTGCTGCTCGACGAGCTCGGCGAGGAGGTCGGCTCGCTGCCGCCCCTCGACGCGGCCGGCGAATGCCGTCGAGACAAACGCCTCCCACCCCGGAGGCGGCGGCGGCGGATCCGGCGAGATCTCGATGGCAACGTCGTCGAGATGGCGCAGGTACGGCGTCTCGACGCGATCCCAGCCCGCGACCTCTGCTCCCCAGGCGCGCGCGAGCAGCGCGTAACCGCTCATGCCGGCGCCGCCGATTCCGGCGATCCAGATACGCCTACCGGCGAGCGACTGCGAGGGAGACGAGCTCATCCGCGATTTCTTCCGCTGCGTTGGGTTTCGCGACCGCGCGCATCGCGACAGCCATCGCCGCACGGCGATCGGCGTCGCCGAGCAGCTCCTCGACCGCCTGCGGCGCGCGGACCGCCTCTGTCTCGGGTATCACGACCGCGCCGCCGGCGTCGGCGAACCAGCGCGCATTCTTGTCCTGGTGATTTCCGGTCGCGAACGCGCCGGGAACGAGCACCGCGGGCAGTCCTGCGGCGGCGAGCTCCCAGATGGAGCCACCGGCCCGCGCCAGAGCGATGTCCGACGCGCCGTAGGCCACGCCGATCTCGTCGATGAACGGCCGGAGGATGTAGTCCCGGCGCCTGACGCGGTCGCGCAGCTCGGGGTAGTCGCGCTCGCCGCAAAGGTGGATGACGGCCGGCCCCGCGTCGGCCCAAGCGTCGAGCGCGAGGTCGTTGAGCAGCCGCGCGCCGAGCGATCCGCCGAAGACGAGAACGACGCGCGCGTTCTCGTCCAGCCCGAATCGGCTGCGTGCTTCGCCCCGGTCAATCGCATTGGAAGCAGCCGGAATCGGCCTGCCGACCGCGCGGTACTTCTCGCCATGCAGTCCGAGGGGGAGCGCGAGGAAGACGCGCTCCGCGAGGGGCGCAGCGAGCCGGTTCGCGAGCCCGAGATGTGCGTCCGCCTCGGTGAGCGCGCACGGTATGTGGCTCAGGCGCGCGGCAAGCACCATCGGCCCCGCGACGTAGCCACCCGCGCCGAGGACTGCGTCGGGCCTGCGGCGGCGGAGGATGCGAAGGCATGCGAGCGGTGCGGCGAGTGCCTGGGACGCCGCACGCACGAGCTGGGCTCCGGGCCGTCGCGGCAGTCCGGAGACGGCGAATGCGTCGAACTCGTAGCCGAGCTCAGGAACGAGCCGCGCCTCGACGCGATCCGGCGACCCTGCGAACGTCACCTGCCCGCCTCGGCGCCGGAGCGCTTCGGCGACGGCCAGCGCCGGCGCGACGTGTCCGACCGTCCCTCCCGCCGCGATCAGGAACCGCAACTGCCGTTCGTCCTCCATTACGCGCGATGTTAAGGAGGACACCGACTGCAGCGAGCATCACCACGAGGCTGGAGCCGCCGTACGAGACAAACGGGAGCGGGATCCCCGTCAGTGGCGCGACGCCGATCGCGGCGGCCATATTGATCGCAGCCTGGCCGCAGACGAGCGCCGTGATCCCCGCTGCGAGCCGCTTCGCGAACGGATCGCGGCTCGCGATCGCGAGCCGCACGCCCGCGTAGGCGAAGGCGCCGAAGGCCATGAGTACGAGCGTCACGCCGACGAGGCCCAGCTCCTCGCCGATCACCGCGAAGATCATGTCGGTGTGCGCCTCCGGCAGGTAGTAGAGCGGCTCGATCCCCTGCCCCAGCCCGCGCCCGAAGACCCCGCCGGAGCCGAGGCTGATCAACGCCTGCACGTTCTGGAGGCCGGCGCCTGTCGGATCCTTCCAGGGGTCGAGGAACGTGAGCAGCCGGTCGCGCCGGTACGGCGACGTCCAGGCTGCAACGGCGGCCAGCCCGAACACGAGGCTGTACGCCGACCCGAGCAGCGTGAGCCGCGTTCCGGAGACGAGCAGAATCGCGCCGACGACGAGGAGGATCGTCAGCGCCGTACCGAGGTCCGGCTCGACGAGTACGAGCCCGGCGAAAGCGAGTACGAGGATTCCGATCGGCCGGCCGAGCTCCTTCAGCGTGCGGGGCGGCCGGCGACGGGAGAGGTACGCGGCCGTCCAGACCACGAGCGCGAGCTTCGCGAGCTCCGAGGGCTGGAAGGCGAGCGGTCCGAGGTCGATCCAGCGGCGCGCCCCGTTGATCCTCGCTCCGACAGCGAGTACGGCCAGGCAGAGGAAGAGGGCACTCACGATGAGCGTCGGCGCGAGCTGGCGGATCCGCTCTAGCTGGACGCGCGAGATGACGACGAGCAGCCCTACGCCGATGATCGCGTAGGCGACCTGCCGCTCGACGTAGCCGAACGGGTTGGCGTCGCCGAGCGCGGCAGATCCCGAGGTCGCGCTGTACACCATCACGACGCCGAAGAGGACAAGCGCGGCCGTGACCAGCACGAGCAGGTTCCACTCGAACTGCAGCCGCTTCGGACGACTGGTCAAGCAAGCTCCTCCACCAGGCGGCGGAACGCGTCGCCCCGCTCCTCGAAGTTCGCGAACTGGTCGAAGCTGGCGCAGGCCGGCGAGAGCAAGACGATGTCTCCCGGCTCGGCCTCGGTTGCGGCGCTGGCGACGGCGGTTTGGAGGTCACCGGCGCGGACGTACACACGGCGGGCGGCATCGAGCGCTGTCGCGAGCTCGTCGGTCGCAGCGCCGATGAGATAGATCGAGCGGACGTTCTGCGGGAGGTCGCGGGCGAACGGCCCGAAGTCCTCGCCCTTGAGCGAGCCGCCGAGGATCAGGCGAAGCGGCACGTCATAGGCGGCCACGCCGCGTCGCGCGGCGGCGGTGTTCGTCGCCTTCGAGTCGTTGACCCAGCGCACTCCCCGGAGCTCACGGACGAGCTCGAGCCGGTGCGGTACCCCGGGAAACATGCGCAGTGCGTGCGCGATCGCGTCGTCGGACACCCCGGCGGCGCGGGCCGCTGCGGTCGCGGCGGCGGCGTTCTCCCGGTTGTGACGGCCGGGGATCAGCGGTTCCGCGGGCAGCGGGTCGTCGGCCGAGAACTCGATCCCCTCGATCCCGAAACCGCGCGGGACGACCTTCGCGCGCGCACGCTCGAAGATGCGGAGCTTCGCGGAGCGGTAGGCGTCGAACGTCCCGTGCCGGTCGAGATGATCCGGCTCGAGGTTGAGGAGAACGGCGACGTCGCAGAAGAGCGTGTGGACGTCCTCGAGCTGGAAGCTCGAGAGCTCGCAGACGACCCACGAGTTCTCCGCGGCGACCGCCGCTGCGTCGGTGAGCGCGCGCCCGACATTGCCGGCGACCTCGACGGAGCGGTCGGCTGCGCGAAGGATCGCACCGAGCAGCTCCGTCGTCGTCGTCTTGCCGTTCGTGCCGGTGACGCCGATGAGCCGCGCACCCGCTGGAAGCAGGCGATAGCCGAGCTCGACCTCGCTCCAGAGCGGGATTCGAGCGGCGCGCGCGGACGCGACGAGCGGTGACTCCTCGGGTACCCCCGGGCTCTTGACCACGAGATCCACCCCTGCCAGCAATGCCTCCTCCTCCGTTCCGAGTCGAAGTTCGACACCGAGGTCGCCGAGCCTGCCGGCGTCTGCATCGGGAGAGCGGTCGGCCACGACGACGTGCACGCCGTGGCGCGCGAGCGCAGCTGCGGCCGCCCGACCCGACCGGGCGAGCCCGAGAACGAGCGCGCGCCGAGGCAGCCATGCCTCGTCGGGAGACGGCTCGTCGGGACGTGCCCCGTTCACGACGAACGCTCCCCCCGAGTGGGGGGCGCGAGTCCCCTGAGGTCAGCGTAGGCGCTGAGAAGTAACGGCATGTTGGAGCGTTGTTCGAGGATGGGATACGGATTCGGCGTCCGGCTCCCGCTTCCTCAGCCGAGTCGGCCGCTCACCACTGCCTCGTCGCCGGCGTATGTCACCTCTACGTCCCCGAACCCCGCCGCACTGAGTGAGCGTGCCAGCTCCTCCCCCGAGTCCGGCTCCGCGAACGCCACTCGTCCCCCGGGCGCCACCACCCGGGCGAGCTCCTCGGCCGCCGCATCCAGCGCGCCGTCCTCCGTGGCGATGCGCCCGAACGCCGCCGCGACGGCATCGTCCGGGAGCGGGAGCACGGGCGCTGTCCCGACGAGGTATGCCACCCCGCTCGCCCCCACGGCGTGCGCTTCTTCGAGAAGCTCCTCGAGCTCGTCGACCTGCGACCGCACGACGTAGACCCAGCCGTCTCCGACCCGCTCGTGCGCGGCCAGCGCGAGCGAGCCGCCGCCCAGCACGAGCACATTCTCCTCGGGCTCCAGCCGTACGGCGTCGATCAGCGCCTGCTCCGTCGAGCCGACGCTCATCGCTGCCCGAAGTAGTAGCGGTAGTAGAAGGCGAAGCCCAACGCGCACAGCAGTCCCGCGACGATCCAGAAGCGCACGGTGATCTTGGTCTCGGACCACGCCTTCATCTCGAAGTGGTGGTGGATCGGCGCCATGAGGAAGACGCGTCGCCCGAAGCGTTTGAACGAGAACACCTGGATCATCACCGACAGCGCCTCGATCACGAAGATGCCGCCCAGCAGGAGCAGCAGCACCTCGACCTTCATCATGATCGCGAACGCCGCGAGCGCCCCGCCGAACGCCATCGAACCGGTGTCTCCCATCTGCACCTCGGCCGGGAAGGCGTTGAACCAGAGGAAGCCGACCGCGGCGCCGATCAGCGCCGCGCCGGCGATCGCAAGGTCGAGCTTCGTCAGGTTGCGGTGCGAGGGGATGTTGCTCGAGCGGACGTACGAGACGATGTTCATCGCCATGAAGGTGAAGAGGGCGATGATCCCCGTCCCGGCGAGAAGCCCGTCGACGCCGTCGGCGAGGTTCGTCCCGTTCGAGGCGCCGGCGATCACGAAGAAGAGGAAGCCGTACCAGGCGTACGACAGCGGGACGGTGACGTCGACCAGCGGGATGTAGACGTCCGTGCTCAGGTGGAGGTGCCGCGCAACGACCGCGACGACGACCGTGACGAGCCCGAGGAGCAGGAGCTTCCAGCGTCCCGGCAGGCCGAGCGACCGCTTGTGCGTGAGCTTGATGAAGTCGTCGAGGAAGCCGATCGCTCCGCAGGCGAGCGCCGTGAACAGCACGGCCAGGGACTGGAGCCGGAAATGGCTGACGGGCAAGAACGCGACCGTCGCCGCGAAGAGGATCAGGAGGCCACCCATCGTCGGCGTCCCCTGCTTGGCGATGTGGTGCCGCGGGCCCTCCTCGCGAATGTGCTGGCCGAAGTCGTGGCGGCGGAGGAACTCGATGAACCTCGGCCCGATGCCGATAGAGATGGCGAGCGCGATCGCCGCCGCGATGACGACGCGGATCACGGCCGTGGCTCCGCGAGCGCCTCGGCCACGACCTCGAGCCCAACCGAGCGCGAGCCCTTCACGAGGATCGCGTCTCCTGGTCGCACGAGTCGGAGCGCGACGTCCATCGCTTCGGCCGCGGTGGCCACCCACTCGTCCGGCTCGTAGCCGCGGGCAAGCTCGCCCACGCCGAGCACGACGTCGATCGCGGCCGCGTCCTCCCCAATCTCCCGGTGGTAGCGGGAGGCATCCGAGCCGAGCTCCGCCATGTCGCCAAGAATCGCAACTGTGCGACGTCCACCGGAGCGCTCGCGGAGATGTGCCAGTGCCGCGCGCATCGCGAGCGGATTCGCGTTCCAGGCGTCGTTGATGAGGAGCCCACCGCCCGGTAGCTCGGACTCCTGCGAGCGCCAGCGCGAGAAGACGACCTCGACCGGCTCCTGCGGCGGCTCGACGCCGAGCGCCTCGGCCGTGGTCAACGCCGCCGCGGCGTTCGCAGCCTGGTGACGCGCCGCGAAACCGAAGACGACGTCGCGGCCCTGCCAGCGCACGTACGTGCAGCCGTCGCGGACTTCCGCGTCCGGCGCCGCGAAGCGGCGCACGTCGAGACCCTCCGGTACGAAAGGCTCCAGCTCCGGCACATCGTCGGGGAGGATCGCAATCGCACCGGTCGGCAACTCCTCGAGAAGCTCCGCCTTGGCGCGGGCGACGTTCTCGAGGCTTCCGAGCGCCTCGAGGTGAACCGGAGCGATCGACGTGATCACGCCGATATGCGGACGCGCGATGCGGGCGAGATCGCGGATCTGGCCCGATCCGCGCATGGCCATCTCGGTCACCAAGACTTCCGTATCCTCCTCGAGCCGACAAAGCGTGAGCGGAAGGCCGATCTCGTTGTTGAAGCCGTCCTCGGCCGCAACCATGCGCAGGTGAGGGCGCAGAAGCGCAGCGAGGATGTCCTTGGTCGACGTCTTCCCGACCGAGCCGGTGATCGCCACGATCCGAGCATCGCTGCGCGCGCGGACGGCGCTTCCCAGCGCGGCGAGAGCCGCGAAGGCGTCGTCCGGGACGAGCGTCGCCGCGGCTCCGTGGGCGCGAGCGTCGTCGAGAAACGCCTCGCCCCCCGAGACAGCGATGAACAACTCCCCGGGCCGGATCCGGCGCGAGTCGACCTGGACGCCGGTGATCTCGTCCGCGTCGCCCTCGAGTCGCCCAAGCGAGAGCGCCCGCACCTCGGCGAGCGACAGGGAGATCAGGTGTTCGTCTCCAACATCGCCTTCAGCGCCTCCTTGGCTGCCTCGCGGTCGTCGAACGTGACCGTTCGATCCGCGAACTCCTGGCCCTGCTCGGCGCCCTTCCCCGCGATGAGCACCACGTCGCCCGGCCGGGCCAGCCCGATCGCCCGCGCGATCGCCGCTGCGCGGTCCAGCTCGACCTCGGCCGCTCCGTTCGCTCCCGCCATGATCTCGGCCGCGATCGCCTCCGGATCCTCGCTGCGCGGGTTGTCGGAGGTCACGATCGCCACATCGGCGAGCTCTGACGCCAGACGTCCCATCGGGGCCCGCTTCGCCCGATCCCGGTTGCCGCCCGCGCCGACGACGCAGATCACGCGCTTGCCGTCGGCGAGCTCGCGCGCCGCGCGGAGCACGTTGGCGAGCGCATCCGGCTTGTGCGCGTAGTCGACGATGACGTGGAACGGCTGGCCCGCGTCCACCGATTCGAAGCGGCCCGGCACGCCGCGGACAGACTCGAGCCCGCGCTTGATCGCGTCGTCGCCGATGCCGAGAGCACGGGCCGCGCACAGCGCGCCGAGAGCGTTCTCGACGTTGAAGCGCCCGCGGAGCCGTAGCTCGATCCCGTCGAGCGAGGCCGCCTCGTCCGCGCTGAACGTGACCGCGTCGGGGAGCTCCCGTGCCAGCCGCCGGCCGTGCTCGTCGCCGATGTTGACGATCGCGAGCGGCCGCGGCTCGGCGAAGAACAGGCGCCGCTTCGCCTCGAAGTACGACTCGAGGTCGCCGTGGAAATCGAGGTGGTCGTGGCTGAGGTTCGTGAAGACGAGCGCGGCGAAGCGCACTCGGTCGAGACGGTGAAGGACGGATGCGTGAGACGACGCCTCCATTGCGCACGAGCGATCGCCCGCGTCGAGCATCTCCCGAAAGAGCCTCTGTAGATCGATTGCCTCTGGCGTCGTCCGCACGACGCCTCGCCGCTCGCCGCCGACTCGCGCCTCCACGGTCCCCAACAGCCCGGGGCGCCGGCCCGCGGCTGCCAGGATCGCGAAGAGGAGGAAGCTCGTCGTGGTCTTGCCGCTCGTGCCGGTGACGCCGACGACCTCGAGCTCGCGTGTCGGCTCGCCGAAGAAGACGTCCGCCGCGGGCGCCATCGCGGCACGGGAGTCCGCGACGACGATCTGTGGCACCGGCAGGTCGAGCCGGCGCTCCACGACGAGCCCGACCGCACCCGCCCCGACCGCAACGGCTGCGAAGTCGTGACCGTCGACGCGCTCGCCCGGGACCGCGAAGAACAAGATCCCGGGCGTGACGGCGCGGGCGTCGTACGCGAGATCCCGTACCTCGACCGCAGGGCTCCCGACCACCTCCAACGGCTCGAGCGCTGTGACGAGGCGCTCCAGGTCCATCCGGCAGAATCTACTCGTGCGCGGTGACGGGCATGCCGGCTCGCTCACCCGCTTCCTCCTGGCGGTGTCGGCGTTCTTCGTGACGATGATCGGCACGACGCTGCCGACACCGCTCTACCCGCTCTACGAGCAGCGCTACGGATTCGGGTCGCTCCTGGTCACCGTGATCTTCGCGATCTACGCCTTCGGCGTGGTCGGCGGGTTGATCCTGTTCGGAAACCTCTCCGACCGGATCGGCCGGAAGCCCATGCTGCTGCTCGGACTGGTGCTCTCCGCCGCGAGCGCCCTTCTCTTTCTCTTCGCCGACTCGCTGGCGCCGATTTACGCGGGGCGCGTGGTCTCCGGTCTCTCGGCCGGGATCTTCACCGGGACGGCGACCGCATACGTCATCGACCTCGCTCCCGCCGGCCGTCGCCGCCTCGCGAGCTTCGTCGCCGTCTTCGCAAACCTCGGCGGGCTCGGCACGGGAACGCTCCTCTCCGGGTCGCTCGGTCAGTGGGCGCCGGATGCGCTGCGAACACCGTTTGCGGTGGATTTCAGCCTCGTCGTCGTAGCGACCGCGGGCATGCTGCTAGTGCCGGAGACGGTCTCGCGTCAGAGCTCCAGCTTCCGGCTCCAGCGGCTGGGCGTGCCGGCCGAGGTGATCTCAGTTTTCGTCCGCGCCGCACTGGCAGGCGCGACGGCATTCGCCGTTTCCGGCGTCTTCAGCTCGGTCGGGCCGGAGTTCCTCGGCGTCGGGCTCCACCGCCACAGCCCCGCGCTCGCCGGCCTGCTCATCTTCGTCCTCTTCCTCACGTCCGTTGCCGGGCAAGGGCTCGTCCTCCGACTCTCGAATGCGCTCGCAGCCGGCTGTGGTCTCCTCGTCGCCGGAGTCGCCCTCTTGGCCGTCTCGCTGGCGGCCGATTCTGTCGCCGCGCTGTTCGCCAGCGCTACCGTCGCCGGCCTCGGCCAAGGTGTCGTCATCAGCTCCGGCATCGCCGCCATCGCCGAGCACGCGCCCGCCGAGCGCCGCGGCGAGACCGCGTCGAGCTTCTTTGTCGTCCTCTACTTCGGGCTGTCGTTACCGGTGATCGCAGCGGGCGTCGCCATCCACTACACCTCGCTGCGCTCGGCAGGTATCGGCTTCTGTGCCGGCGCCGGTGTCCTCGCCCTCGGCGTGCTCGCGAGTCAGCTCCACTCGAGTACGTGAATCACCTGATCTTCAGGTCGGGAGGTACCTCGAGGTATTGCAGGTCGAAGGAGGCAATCTGCTCGAATGCGGGCGCCGCGACGATGCCGCCGTAGATCCCTCCGCGCGGCTGGTCGACGCTGACGAGCACGACGAGGCGCGGGTGCAGCGCCGGCACCATCCCGACGAAGGTCGCGACGTACGCGCCGGGGATGTAGCCGTTCGGGCCAGGCTTCTGCGCGGTTCCCGTCTTGCCCGCGACGGTGTAGCCGGGGATCGCGGCGAGCTGCGCCGTCCCCTGATCCGAGACGACGCCCTGCAGCATCCTCCGCAGCTCGTAGTCGATGTCCGGCGTGAGGACCCTGTGCCGGCGTAGAGGCGACGGTTTGTCGCCGAGGACGTGATCGACGAGATGCGGCTCGATCCACACGCCGCCGTTCGCGATCGCCGCGTAACTCGCTGCGAGCTGAATCGACGTGACCGAGACGCCCTGTCCGATGGGGACGTTGCCGATCGTCGACCCGGACCAGTACGAGGGCAGCAGGCCGGGGCTCTCGCCGGGGAAGTCGATGCCCGTCCGCCGGCCGAACCCGAAGCGCGCCATCCATTTCTTCAGGCCGGATTCGCCGAGGTACCTCTCCGCGATGGTGATCGCGCCGACGTTCGACGAGCGCTGAAGGATCTGCGCAACCGTCATCCGCTCGGTCGGCCGGATCTCGGCGTCGTGGATCACGCGGTCGGCGACGTGAATCGAGTACGGCAGGGTGAAGGCTGTCTGGGGCGTGACCTTGTGCTCCGACAGTGCTCCGCCGACCGTCACGACCTTGAAAACCGAGCCGGGCTCGAACACGTCGTTCACCGCGTGGTCGACCGTCAGGCCGTGCTGGGTGGCCTGCGGGAAGCCGTTCGCGTTGAAGCCCGGCTCCTGTGCCATGGCGAGGATCCCGCCGGTGTGCGGGTCGAGCACGATCGCCGTCGCGGACTTCGCGTGCCACTGGCGCACCGTCTGGTCGAGCACCTGCTCGGCATTCGCCTGCATGTGGCTGTCGAGGGTGAGGAAGACGTCGCGGCCGTCGCGCGCCGGGCTGTTCTGAATCGTGTTCACGGCTTGGCCGAGCGCATCTCGCACGACCGTGGCGCTGCCCGGCGTCCCCGAGAGCTCCTTGTTCAGCTCACGCTCGAGCCCGGCGAGACCGGTGTTGTCGACGCCCGCGTAACCGAGCACCGGGGCGGCCACCGTTCCCTGCGGATAGACCCGTTTCTCGTCGGGATTGAAGGTCAGGCCCGGCAGCTTCCGCGTGGCGAGAGCCGCCGCCCGCGCCGCCGGCGCCTTCCGCCAGATGTAGACGAAGCCGCGGCTGCGGTCCGAGAGCAATCGCTGCACATATCGAACCCGAAGCCCGAGCACCTTCGCCACGACCTTCGACTCGTGCACCGGATCGAAGATCTGCAGCGGGTCGGCGATGACGTCGGTTGCCTGCTCGCCGATCGCGAGCGGCGTGCCCAGCCGGTCGTAGATCGTTCCTCGCCCGGCTGAGAGCACCAGGTCCGCCTTCGTCTGTTTTTGCGCCAGCGAGGTGAGCGACGACGCGCGGACGGTCTGGATCCACGCGGCCCGTGCTCCCAGGGCCGCGAAGATGACGAGGATGACGAGGAGGAGCAGACGGAGCCGCGAGTTGACGACGCGCGGCTTCAACGGCGGGCCGAGGGAAGGACGAGGTACGACGTGTCCGCCGCCGGCGCCTGCACCATCCCGAGCCGGCGTGCCGCCGCCTCGATCCGCGGCGCCGAGCTGGTGGCGGAGAGCCGGGAGGCCAGGGCCTGGTTCTGGGCCTGGAGCTGCGCCCGCTGCTCGTCGAGCCGCGTCACCGCGACGTGCGCGCGCAGCACGGCGACGTTGACGGCAACAACCCCGGCGAGGAGGAGCGCGAAGAGGATCATCCAGACGATGTGGGCGCGGACGCGGCGTTGTGTGGGCTTGCGCCGCGAGCGTGCGGGCGCCGGCCGGCGTTTGGCCGGAGGCCGTCGCCGATGCGGAGCCCGAACCGGCTCCGCGACCTCCGCCGGCGCGAACCAGTCGACTGCCGCCAACTACTTCTCCTCCGCCCCGGTCTTCACCGCCACGCGCAGCCGCGCCGATGCGGAGCGCGGATTGGCCGCAATCTCCGCCTGGCCCGGCCGGATCGGCCGCCGCTGCAGCGCGCGCAGCTCGGGCTCGTGGCCGCAGACGCAGACCGGGAAGTCCGGCGGGCACGTGCAGCCGCGCTCTCGCTCGCGCAGGAACCGCTTCACGATCCGATCCTCGAGCGAGTGGAAGGAGATCACGGCGAGCCGGCCGCCGGGCCGCAGCATCCCGAGTGCCGCGGGAAGCGCGTTCTCGAGCGACTCGAGCTCGTCGTTGACCGCGATCCGCAGGGCCTGGAAGACGCGCTTCGCGGGATGCCCGTCGCCGAAGCGCGCGGGCGCCGGAATCGAGGCTCTGATCGCGTCGACGAGCTCGCCGGTCCGCTCGAACGGCTGCTCGCGCCGACGGCGGGAGAGCCCGCGCGCGATCTGGCGCGCGTACCGTTCCTCGCCGAAGCGGCGGAAGATCGTTACGAGGTCGCGCTCGCTCCAGGTATTGACGATGTCGGCCGCACTCACGTCCTGCGTCGGATCCATGCGCATGTCCAGCGGCGCGTCGGCGGCGTAGGAGAATCCGCGCTCGGGCCGGTCGAGCTGCATCGAGGACACGCCGAGGTCGAGGAGGATGGCGTCTGCCTGAACGCCGTTTCCGGCGAGCTGCGGCAGGACGACGCCGAAATCGCCCCGTAGTAGTCGCGTGTTCGCCGTTGTCCGCTTTGCGAGCTGCTCGAAATACGTGCGAGCCGTCGGGTCGCGGTCGATCGCGATCAGCTTCCCCTTGCCGCGCAGGTCGGCGGCGAGGATCGCGGCGTGACCGCCGGCGCCGAAGGTCCCGTCGATGACGGTCTCTCCGGGCTGCACAGCGAGATACGCCCGCACCTCCTCGGCGAGGACGGGGACGTGGTCAGCTTCCCTGGGCTGCAAGACGTTCGGCAACATCCTCAGCACTCCCTTCGACCTCGGCGAGCTCGCGCTGCCAGGCAGCGCGGTCCCAGATCTCGAGGCGGTCGTTGACCCCGGCGACGACGACGTCGCGGCCGAGCTTCGCGTGCGCGAGCAGTGCGGACGGGATGCTCACCCGTCCTTGTTTGTCCGGCGTCGTCTCGCTGGCGCCGGAGAAGAAGTGGCGGTGCATCCGCCGGCCCTGCTGGCTGAGCGGATGCAGGGTGGCGAGAGTCGAGTCGCGGTAGTTCTCCCAGCCCTCGGGCGTCCACGCCCAGAGGCAGCCGTCGAGGCCCCGCGTCACGACGATGCCGTCCTCGAACGCGCGGCGGAACTTCGCCGGAAGCGTGAGACGGTTCTTGTCGTCAATCGTGTGCTCGTACTCGCCGAGAAGCATGGGGCCGCCTTCTCCCTATCTCTCACCACTGTTCCCCACTATAAACCACATTTCCCCACAAGTCCACCCCGGTTGGACCATGCCGAAGCCGGGCGGCGTGCGGGGATAGAGGGATCAGACCGCCTTCTCGGCGGCGCGGAGGCGCGCGGCGAGCGTCCGCAGGAGCTCTTGCGCAAGAGCAGGCTCGCTCCGCAGGAGCTTGCCGAACGCGTTGCGGCTGATCGTCATCGTCAGCACCTCGCCGTCCGCGATCACGTCGGCGGAGCGCGGCGAGTCGTCGAACAGCGCCATCTCGCCGAAGAAGTCGCCGGAGCGCAGCCGCCGAGCGCGTCCCTTCGCCGTGACGACCCGTGCGGTTCCATCGATGAGTACGAAGAACGCCGAGGCGGAGTCACCGGTACGGACGATCGACGTCCCTGGGCCGTACCGGCGCATGCGGGCGAGCGAAGCGACGCGCTTCAGGTGTCGCCCCGACAGGTTCCGGAACAGCGGAATGTCCGCGAGCACCGGGACCCAGTCGTTCGCGGTCCGCCCCGTCTCGCCCGGCAGCGAGATGGCAGCGCGAGCGGTTACACCGGCACCTAGCTGGCTCATGCGCGGAGCCTAACGCTCGTCACTCGGCGTGTACATCGTCGGCCGTCATCTGGTACCCGTAGGCGCCCTGGCCCGTGAGGACCGCTGCGCCGCATCGCGCACCGAGTGCTACCGCCTCGTCGACGGGCTTCCCGAGGGCGAGCCCGTACGTCAGGCCGGCGGCGAAGCAGTCGCCGCAGCCATAGGCATCGGACACCGGCCCCGGCGGCGTCGCCGCGCGAAAGGGACCTCCAGGACGGATCCAGCCGCCCAGCCCGGCCGCGGTCGTGACGACGATCTGCGGCGCCGGCTCGAGCTCGCCGGACTCGAACCGCTCGGCTGCGTCGCCGCCGCTGCCCACAAGCACGTCTATCTGCACGCCTCCGCGCCGCAGTACCGGAAGCTCACGGGCGGCCGCGACAAGGACGGAACAGTGACGCGCGGCGCGCAGAGCGGCCACGTCCCCACTCACGAAGTACACGGCGTCACAGCGGCCCAGCTCCTCCCACGGGAGCGACCCGTCCTCTCCGGAGGGTCGCAGCTTCTCGCCGAGCACCGTGATCGTCCGCTCGCCGCCTTCGTCGACGTGCGTGAACGCCCGGCGCTGCGTCCCGCGGGTGTGACCGGCGTGCACCGTCACGCCGCGAGCTTCGAGTTCTTCCCGCGACCGGCGGCCCAGTTCGTCGTCGGCAAGTGCGGTGAAGAAGAGACAGGAGCCCGCGAGGTTGGTCAGCTGGACGGCCGCGACTGCGCCCCCGCCTGCCGCCTCCTCCCACGTCTCGAGCGCGGGCACGATCTCCCCCGGTTCGGGCGTGTGGTCGACACGCGCGAACTCCACCCACTCGATGTGTCCAACGACTGCGACCTGCATGACCTCACATCTTGAAGCCGGAGTACGTTTCAGTGCTCGATGGCCCGTACCGAACTCCCTCCGTTCGAGTGGTTCTACGAGTCCCATAGCGGTGAGGTGCTCGCGTTCCTGCGCCGCCGCGCGGGCCGCGACAGGGCCGACGACCTCTTCCAGGAGACCTTCCTGCGCGCACTACGCGCCTACGGCCGGCTCGAGCACGGGGAGCACCTTCGCGCCTGGGTCTTGACGATCGCGGCAAACGCGGTCGTCGATGCGGCGCGCAGGGAGCGACCGACGGCCGAACTCGCGGTCGAGCCGACGGGAGAGGACACGCGCCCAGCGGTCGAGGACCTGGCACCGCTTACGGACGGCCTGCCGCCGAAGGAGCGCGCAGCGGTCGTCCTCCGCTACGGGTACGACCTCGACTACGACGCGATCGGCGCCGCCCTCGGCTCGAACGAGCAGGCGGCCCGGCAGGCAGCCTCCGCAGGCGTGCGGCGGTTGCGGAAAGAGAAGGAGCAGCGATGACAGGAATCCCGACCGTTCTCGATGAGCGCTTCCGCGCGGCGGCTGCCGCGTCCGGCGACCTCGACGTGGCCTACGACGTTCTCGACGACACGCCGGTGGGGCCGCTGCTGGTCGGTGTCTCCGAGCACGGCCTGTGCCGCGTCGGCTTCGAGCCGGAGCCGGAGGCGGAGCTCGAGCGCCTGGCGCAGCAGTTCGGCCCGCGCATCCTGCGCACCCCGAGGGCGCTCGACCGCGTGCGCACAGAGCTCGACGAGTACTTCGCGGGCCGTCGGCACGCGTTCGACCTGGAGCTCGACCTCCGGGCGACGCCGGAGTTCCACCGGCGTGTCCTCCAGGAGCTGAACCGGGTCGAGTACGGCCACACCACGACCTACGGCGCGCTCGCCTTGAAGGTCGGCGCCCCGCGCGCGGCGCGCGCCGTCGGAACCGTGATGAACCGGAACCCGCTGCCGATCGTCCTCCCCTGCCATCGAGTGGTGGGAGCGAACGGGAGCCTTACGGGCTACGGCGGCGGCCTCGACCGAAAGGAATGGCTCCTGCGGCTCGAGGGCGCCCTGCTCTAGCTAGTGGAAGTGCCCCCAGCGGGTGGCGATGACGAGGCAGACGAAGCCGACGGCGATTGCGAGCCCGCCGACGACCTCGCCGGCGCGGCGACCGAACGGCGTCAGTCCGCCCACGAGCAAGGCGAGCCCGCCGACGGCCCCAACCGCCTCACCGACCTCTGCAAGCCGGATGCCAGTGTGCGTCTTGAGCGTGAATGCGAGTGTGAGCATGGCGCGATGATCGCCGCAGCGGCGGACGGAGCGGTACTCGCCAGGATCGCGCCGCGGCGACGCCCGCAATGGCGCCGGCCTAGCGCCGACGGTCTGAGGGAGGCGGCACTGTGCCGCCTCCCTCGCGGCGTGGGCCAGATTTGCCCTGGCAGCCCTGACGCCTCTTGCTCCCAGATACGAGGCCGCCGACCGTTCTTGCCGCCGCCACGGATGCCGGATCGGCGTCGCGGACATGCAACTCACGATGCTGGCCGTGACGCTGCTCTGGCTCGCAGTCGTCGGGCTCCTCTGACGGTCGCCTGATCGACGACGTGCCCGAACGTCAGGGACCGAAGTGTTTCCGCGCCCAACCGACGAGCGCATCGACGTCAGACGGGTCCGGAAAGTCGCCGGGCAGATCCTCATCCTCCGGCAAGTACGTGTGCCCCGGCCAATCCGGCTCGCCGCCGTCCGGGTCCCATGAAAGGCGCCAGGCCCCGGTCTCGGCGTCTTGGCAGAGGACGATCCAGCCGCGGGTGAGTCGCTCTCTCTGGTAGACGGCGGTTTCCATCATCCCATTGCCTCCCTCGCTCGGCGACGTCGTATGCGTCGTTATCGATCAGCAACAGTGAGGTCCCGATAACTCGCGAGAGGTAGAACGCTCGCTTGCGCGCTAATAGACGCTTTCCACGACGAGGATGTTGTACGGCGAGCGATGCATCTCCGGCACCCTTTCGAGAAGGATGACGCGCCACGGGCCCGAGCCGTTCGACAGGTAGAGCTCCTGGCCCTCCGCGGGTTCTTTGCCGGGGACGTCATAGACGTACTCCCTCATGACCACAGGCCCGCTTAGCGATCCTTCACGGACAGTCCAGACATACGGCGCCACGCGCGGAGTTTGGCAGGTCTTTCCCGACTCACCGTGCGGGCATGTGCCGCAGCTTGTAGCCGACGCCCCAGACATTCACCATCCAGCCCGCAAGGCCGGCCCCGGCGAGCTTCCGCCGAACGCGCGAGGCGTGCGACTCGAGCGTGCGCGTCGGGACGTACGTGCGGAAGCCCCAGACATCGCGCAGCAGCTGCTCGCGCGTGAAGACGCGGTCGGGATCCGACGCGAGCTTGAGCAGCAGCGCGTACTCCTTCGCCGACAGCTCCACCTCCTGCCCGAGCACCGTGACGCGACGAGCCGCCCGATCGATGGCGAGCGCCCCGATCTCGAGGAGCTCGACACGCGGCGGGCAGCGCCGCAGTAGCGCGTGGATCCGCGCCAGCAGCTCCTCGTATACGAACGGCCGCGCCAGACAGTCGTCGGCGCGGGCGAGCGCGCGAACCCGTGCTGCAGGATCGGCACCGCCGAGCACGATCACCGGGCAGTCGGGCACGACGCCGCGATCGAGCGCCTCGGCGTCGCCGAGGAGCAGGACGTCGGGATCCGCCGCTCGCGGCAGCTGCTCGGCGCGCTCGCAGGCCACGACGTCGAAGCCGTCGTTGCGCAGCTGGCGCTCGAGGAACCCGCGAACGGACGGTTCGGCCTCGGCAAGGAGAAGAGCGGTCATTTACTCGAGGCTAGGTGCGCCGACGCCGGCGCGCCAGATGTCCTTTCGCGCTAAAGCGTGACGATCGGCCTACAGCCGGCCGGACCGGACGACGCCCCAGAGCAGCCAGAGGCCGAGCACCGACGACAAGGCAAAGCCGATGACGGAGAGGACGTTCACGCCGAGGAGTTGCGGCCCGTGCCTCGCGAAGATCCCGATCAGGCTCGAGCCGATCAGCCCGCCCACGACGATGAGCGCGATCACGAGCCGGTTGAAGGCGACGTCGAGCTTCTGCATGAACTCCTCGAGCCCCTTGTGCACGAAGCCGACCTCGATCTGGCCGTCCCGGATCTCCTCCATGAAGTCGTGGAACTGGTGCGGCGCCTCCGCGAGCACCTGCGCGTAGCGGAACGCCTCGCGCCGCGTGCGCCGCGCCACACGGGCGGGCCTGAACCGCTCCAGCATCAGATCGCGCGCATAGGGCCGCGCGATCTCGAAGACGTTGAAGTCCGGATACAGCTCGGTGGTCACCGAGCCGAGCGTCGCGATCGCGCGGTCGAGGAGGAGGAATCGCGCCGGCAGGTGGAGGTTCATCGAGTAGATGAGCTGGAAGCCCTCGCGGATGATCTGGATCGGGTCGACCTCGCTGAGGGTCGACCCGTAGTAGCGGTAGTAGAGCTCGCGTATCTCGGCGAGAAACTCCCCCTCCCGGTCCCGCGGATACCGCACGCCGAGGTCGGCGAGCCGGCGCGGGATCAGCTCGATGTTCTCGTTCGCGGCATCGATGAAGAGGCCGGTCAGCTTCGACATGTCGTCGTCGGTCAGCGTCCCCACGGCGCCGAAATCGACAAGGCCGATCGCCCCGGCCTCGTGCGGCACGAGGATGTTCGCCGGGTGCGGGTCGCCGTGGAAGAAGCCGTGCCGGAAGATCATCGCCATCCACGCCTCGGTGATCCGCGTCGCGAGCTCGCGACGCTCCTCGAGCCGCGTGCCGACGAGGTCGAGGTCGGCGAGCTGGATCCCGTCGATCCACTCGAGCGTCAGCACACGCGGGCGGGTGTACTGCCAGTAGACCTTCGGTACCCGGACATGCGGGTCGCCCGCGAAGTGGCGATGGAAGTTCTGCGCGTTGCGTCCCTCCTGCCTGTAGTCGAGCTCCTTCCGGATCGACCGGGCGAACTCGTCCACGACCTGGCGCGTGTCGACGAAGTCGAGCGCCCGGATCCGCTCGCGCACGAGGCGCGCCGCCTGGTAGAGGAGCCCGAGGTCGGCTTCGATCTGGCGCGGCGCTCCAGGCCGCTGAATCTTGACGGCGACCCGACGGCCGTTCGGCAGCGTGGCGCGGTGAACTTGGCCGATCGAGGCCGCCGCGACGGGAATCGGCTCGAAGTCGATGAACAGGCGTTCCAGCGTGTTCCCGAGCTCCTCCTCGATCACCCGCTCCGCCTGCTCGAAGGGGAACGGCCGCACGTCGTCCTGGAGCGCACGGAGCTCGATCACGATGTCGGGCGGAACGACGTCGGGCCGCGTGGAGAGGAGCTGCCCGAACTTCACGAACGTCGGCCCAAGCTCGTCGAGGACCTCGCGCAGATGCTGGCCCCGGGCGGAGGCCGCGCCGTGCTCGGCGGCGACATTCGCGAGGCGATCGTCGGCCGAACGGCCCGGCAAGAGGTCGCTGAGCTTGTGCGCCTCGAGGAAATAGCCGAAGCCGTGTCGCACCATGACCTGTGCGATCTCCGACAGACGGCTGATGCTGCGCGTCGTGCTCACCGCGAACAGGCTACGCGGCCGTGACGGCGCTTGTCAGGCGGCAGCGCGACGGCGGCCCGCTTCGCGCCGCCGGGTCCACGGCCCCGGCGGAACGAGCAAGGACTCGGCATGGAGATACGCGAGCCCGACCGCAGGCAGGTCGGTGAAGCGCTCCACGCAGATGTAGCGACGGCGCCACTCGGGGAAGAACTTCCGATTGAACGAGTAGAGCCGTTCGAGCTGGAAGAGATTGTCTGCGAGGAGGAGTCCGCGACGGACGAGGCGGCGCAGCGGAGTCGTCACCCGCTCCGGCGCGAGGAAATCGGTCAGCGCACAGAAGTTGAGAGACAGCTCGCTCGCGCCCGCCTCGCGTGCCCACACAAGTGCCTCCACGACGAGGAACTCCGTGAGGCCGTTCGGCGTATGCGGCCGGCGGCGCATCGCGCTCAGCGACCAACCGCCGCCTGCCGGCGACGGCGCGAGGTGGAGAAACCCTCCGACGTGTCCGCTCTCGTCCTCGGCCAGCGCCAGGACCGTTCCCGGCACGTGGAGGTCGTCGATGGCCATCGAGAAGCCGCGCTCGGGCTGACCGCCCCGCCACGCCGCGGACAGGTCTTCGAGCTCGGCCTCGAGCGCCGGCCCGACCTCGTCTGCGGGAACGACGCGGAAGGAATAGCCCGCTTTGCGGAGCCGTGAGACCGACTGCCGCACCTTGCGGATGGCGCGGCCTTCGAGCGAGAACTCCTGCGGCCGCAGCACCGCCTCCTCTCCAATCGGAACGGGCTTGAGGCCGAGCGCGCGGTAGCGGTCGAGATTTTCTTCGGAGGCGCCGACGACCGCGAACCGCCACCCGCGCGCGCTCACGAGGCGGCGCAGCTCCCCGAACAGGTCGTCGATCTCCGCCTCGTCGCCCACCGGATCGCCGCTGACGAGCGCCGTCCCTCCCACCACCCGGTAGGCGAGGAAGGCCCGGCGGGACGGCGAGAACAGGTAGCTCTTGTCTCGACGCAGCGCGAAGAAGGCAAGGCTGTCGCTCCCGTACGCATCGACGAGCGTCTGCGCAAGACGCCGCTCGCCCATGGTCTGCGCGACGGCCTGTCCGAAGGGCCGCAGCCAGAAGTAGAGCGCAAGAGAGCCGAGGGCTACTCCGAGGCCGAGGAGCCCGTCGCTCGAGCGATGAGAGAGCTCGACGCCGCGCAGCTCCGTTCCACCGACGACCGCCGCGATTCCCGCGAGCCCGACGCAGAGGCCGACGAGCGGACGAACGCTTCCCGGGTCGCCGGGCACGTCGAAGCGTCGACGCCAGCGGAAGAGTGCTCCGAGCAGGAGCAGGGAGATCGTCGCCTCCTCGAAGTCGAGGCCCTTCGCGAGGTGCGCGGCGGCGGACGCGACGACGACAGCGACCGCGAGCTGCCAGGCACGTCGCCGGCGCTTCGCCAGCGAGCGCGAGAGCCAGATCAGGCCCAGTCCAAAGGCAACCGTGAGCACTCGTGCGGCCTCCGGCCAGCCGGGGGGCAGGACTCCCTGAACGAGCTCGACGCGGTTCATCATCTCCGGCGTCAGCGCCGACACGAGTCCGATCACCCCGACGAACGCAGCGGCCCCCGCGAGGATCCGCTCAGCGCTGAGGTGACGGAGCGTCACGCGGCCAGGGTACAACGTGACCATGAGAGAACTGCATGCCGACGACCCCGTCCGGGTCCCGCTCCCGCGCTGGATGACGGCGCTGCTCGGGATGGTCGCCGTCGCGCTCGTCCCCTGGACCCTCTACCTCACGTTCACGCTCCCTTCACGGCACGTCACGTTCCACTACGACGTCGCCTGGATCGGCTTCGACGTCGGCCTCGCCGCGTCGTTCGCCGCGACCGCATGGGCTGCGTTCCGCGGCTCGCGTTGGCTCGCCCCGCTCGCGGCCGTGACCGGGACGATGCTCTGCTGCGACGCCTGGTTCGACATCGTCACCTCGCAGAGCGGCGGTGACATGTGGGAGGCGATCGCGGAGGCTGCGCTCGCCGAGCTGCCGCTCGCCGCCGTGTGCGGCTTCATCGTCTACGACACACAGACGTTCCTCGCCGCGACGGTCACTCGCTTCCGGAGAACGGGCCCGAGCTAGGCGGCTGGCGGAAAGTCGGGCGGTTGCCCTTCGAGCAGCCGCAACCGATGCTCGAGTTGCGCGACCCGGAGCTCGAGCTCGTCGAGCTCGTCGCGCGTGACGAGGTTGAGCTCGTCCGAAATCCCGCGCAACGCCGCGAGGGCGCTTTCCGACAGCCGCTCCCGGCCGCCGCGCATGCGGCCCGGGAGCTCGGCCATCAGCTCCTCGATCGTGTCGAGGAGCAGCCGACCGCTGCCGCTACCGCGCTCTGCCATGCGGCCTCGAGCGTCGCCGCTGGCGCCGCTTCTCGCGCCGGGCGCTCGCCGTCGCGGGCTCGGGCGATATCGCGTCGACCAGGCCGGGCGTGGGCTCAGCCGAAAGCGCGGCCTCCGACTCCTGCAGCGCAAGGGTGCCGGTGTCGAGTGCCGGACCGCCCTTCGGCCGCAAGGGCCGCCGCCGCGCCGGCATGCCACCGTCCGGCTCGCCGCCTTCGTCGGCGGCGTGCTTGCGCCGGGCGTAATCCGGCTCGCGCTCCTTCCAGATCGTGAGCAGCGGAGCGGCGAAGAATATCGAGGAGTACGCACCGGAGGTGACGCCGACGATGAGCGCAAAGGCGAAGTCCTTCAGGGTCGCGCCGCCGAGGATCTCGAGGCAGATGATCGGCAGCAGCGTGATGAACGTCGTGGCCAACGAGCGCCTGATCGTCTCCCACAGCGAGACGTTCGCGATCGTCGCGAACGGCGAACGCCGCATCAGCGGGATGTTCTCGCGGACGCGGTCGAAGATGATGATCGTGTCGTAGATCGAGTAGCCGAGCACGGTCAACACCGCGGCAACCGTCGCGACGGAGACCTCCTTCCCCACCAGGGCGTAGACCCCGATGGTGACTGCTATGTCGTGCAGCATCGCGAGGATCACCGGCATCGCGAACTTGAACTCGAACCTGACCGCGATGTAGATCGTGATCAGGAGCAGCGAGACGATGATCCCGTAGATCGCGTCGATCGCGATCTGGTGACCGAACGTCCCCGAGACGTTCTTCGCCCCCTCTTTGAACGCGCCGAAGTTCGTCTTCAGCCCCTGGGCAAGGGTGGACTGCTTCTTAGGCGTGAGCGGCTTCAGCCGGATCTGGAACTGCTTGAAGTTGCCGTTCACGCTCTTTCCCCGACCCTGGACGACCGCGTCGCGCTGGCCTTGCTGCTGCATGAAGTTCGTGACCGAGCCCTGCGAGTACGCCTTGTGCGTGTTGAAGGTGATCTGCGTGCCGCCCTTGAAGTCGATCCCGAGGTTGAGCCCGCGCGTGCCGAGCGCGGTCACGCCCGCGAGGATCACGGCACCCGAGATTCCGAACCACAGGTAGCGGCGCCGCATGAAGTCGATCTGGAGCCACTTCGCGGTCTGCTGCCCGTGCGCGCCCATGAAACGCGGGTTGTCGAACCAGCGGAAGCCGCTGAGCAGGCCGAGCATCGCGCGCGTCGCCGCCACTGCGGTGATCAGCGAGATCACGGTGCCGATCAGCAGCATCAGGGCGAAGCCCTTCACGTCCGCGACCGCGATGAGGAAGATGACCATCGCCGTGATGACGGTCACGACGTTCGCGTCGAGGATCGTGTGGAAGCCCTTGCCGTAGCCGGCCGCGATGGCTGCCCTCACGGAGCGCCCGGCGCGCACCTCTTCCTTGATGCGTTCGAACACGACGACGTTCGCGTCGGCCGCGACGCCG
>DASSLB010000166.1:0-2124 GCA_035689945.1 Gaiellaceae bacterium
CGCACCGGCTTGTAGCGGAGCATCTTGCGCACCCCGTTCTCGATCACGGCCTCGCCCACGTGCGGGCGGACGACCGTGCCGCCGTTGATCAGCGCCGAGTACGCGACGGCGAGCTGGAGCGGGCTGACCTGAAGCGCGCCCTGGCCGATCGCGAGGTTGATCGTCTGGCCCTCCGTCCACGGGAAGCCGAAGCGCCTGTTGAAGACGCTGCCCGGCCCCGGGAGATAGCCGGACGTCGCCCCGGTCAGGTCGATCGGCGGCTCGTGGCCGAGCCCGAGCTTGCGCGCCCACTGCTGGATCAGCGTCCCCTGTTTGCCGGGATCCGCCTGATAGACACGGTCGCCGAGCCGGTAGAACCAGGTGTCGCACGACTGCTCGAGCGCGGTCGGCAGGCTCATGTACTCGTTGATCCCGGCCTCGACGTTGTGGAAGATCGTGTTGCCGAGGGCGAACGAGCCCGAGCAGAGCAACGAGGTGGACGGCGTGATGATCCCGGCGCTCAGCGCCGCCTCGGCGATGATCGGCTTGAAGGTCGAGCCCGTCGGATAGCCGCCGCCGATCGCCCGGTTCAGGGTCGGCGTCGTGTGCGTCTGCTTGTAGAGGTTGGAGAGGTACCGCGTGTCCGTCGCCGCGAGCTTCTGGTTGAAGGTCGGATAGCTGACGATCGCCTTGATCGCGCCCGTCCACGGGTTGATCGCCACGGCGGAGGCCCCGGTCGGGGAGTAGCCGTTGAGGCGCGACTGCGCCATTCCGTAGAGCAGAGCGTTCTGGGCAGCCTTCTGGAGGCGCGAGTCGATCGAGAGCTGCAGTGTCGGCGGCTGCGTCTGTTGCGGCACGCGGAGCGCGCCGGCGATGCGGCCGAGCGAGTCGACCGGGATCTTCGCCTCGACGAAACCCTTGTTGAGGAGCGAGTCGTAGGCCGCCTCGACGCCGCTCTGGCCCACGACCTCGCCCGGCTGTGCGTCTCCGTACGCGTGTGACTTCAGCTCCCCCGGTTCGACTTGACCGAGCAAGCCGAGGAACTCGCTGCCGAAGGGGCCCTGGGGGTAGCTCCGAACCGCCTCGCCCTCGACCTTGAAGCCGGGGAACCTGTCGTTCCGCTCTTGCAGATACGCGGTGAGTGCAGCCGTCGGGTGTTGGATGGCGATCGCCGGCGCGAACGGCGACTGGTACACGTCGTGGCGAATCCGCGCGACGAGCAGGCCCCAGCGTGTGCCGGTAAGCCCGGCGAGACGCTTGATCGCGCGGAGTCCGTCGGGGCTCGGGCTCCAGCGACCGTGCGCATCACGACTGCCGAGCGAGGCTGCGTCAGCGTCGATCACGACGTGCCCGGTCGTCCCGGCGATCAGTCGCCCACGGGCGTCGACGATCGCGCCGCGCGCTCCGAGCAGGTTGACCGTGCGGAACGCTTGTTGATGCGCCGCCTTCGCGTACTGCTTGCCGTGCAGCACCTGGATCGACCAGGCCCGCAAGAGGAGCAGCGCGAGGCCCGCGGCGACGATGACCGCCAGGCCGCCCACCCGGACGTAGAACCCGGGGCTGCGGAAGTACGGTGCGTCGACACGCGAGTACGGCTGAAGACTCCGCCCGCGAGGCAGATTGCGGGGAAGCTTCAACCGACGGCGAGGTTCCGGTCTCGAGATCGCCACGGAGTGGCGTCCAGACTAGACGCCGTTTGCCCAGACGGCTACCCGTCTGTGAGTTCGTCCGCGAGGAGCGAGAGGGCAAACGAGCGCCAGGCGAGCTCGGGGTCGGCGCGGAGCGACTCGGCTGCGGCGATCACGGCCGGGAGATCGTCCGTCGGCAGCTCGTCGAGGGCGGCGCCGAGCTGTTCTCTCCGCCCGGCGGTGTCCAGTTCGTCGGCGAGCCGCTCCGCCGCGATCGAGTCGAGCCCGAGGTCGCGGTAAGGGTCGCCGCCCGACGCGAGGACGAACATCGCGCGGCGGCGGGCCGCGTTCAGCTCGGCTTCGTCGATCGCGACGTCCTCTTTGACGAGCCAGCAGAGAACCACGAGGAGCTCGCTCGAGCGCGGGTCGAGCCCCGACTGCTCGAGGTCCTCGAGCCTAGCCCGGGTCCCGGCAGTCACCCGTCTCGCCCTCGCAGCAGCCTGCCTTGTAGCGGCAC
>DASSLB010000167.1:0-9121 GCA_035689945.1 Gaiellaceae bacterium
TCGGGGTCGGGCGCCTCTTCGTAGAGAATGACGATCCGGTACACGGTTCCCTCCCAGTCGCTGGCGAGGGCCCGATTATCCCGCAGACGAGGAGGAGCGATGGCAGGCAAGCTCGTGCACGTCGAGATCGGGGCAGAGGACGCCGACCGGGCGCAGGGTTTCTACAGCGGCGTTTTCGGCTGGCAGGTCGGACCGCCCATGTCCCCGGAGATGGACTACCGGATGTTCCAGACCGCCGAAGACCAGGGCGGCGCGATCTTCCCGTCAGACGAGCGAGGCAACCTACGCGTCTACTTCGACACAGACGACATCGACGCGACGCGCGCCAAGATCCAGGAGCTCGGAGGCCAGGCGGAAGACAAGATGCCGGTGCAGGGTTACGGCTGGCTTGCGTCCTGCACGGATACCGAGGGGAACGCCTTCAGTCTCTGGCAGAGCGACCAATCGGCCAGCTAGCGGCCGAGTCCGGCTCCGACCAGACGAGCGCGGGCACTTCGAGCTCGCGAAGCACGTCCTGCGACGGCAGCGGCCACCCGGCGGCGTCGTTCGCGTTCTCGTCGTTGCGCTCGCTCATCGGAAGGGCAAACGACGAAACGGCCGCCCCGGTTACGTCCGGACCGCCCCGACCGGGGCGCCGCATAGGGTTGGGCTGTGTCCGGGAGCGCGCTCGCAACGGTGCTGGCGGTTGCCGCCGGGCTCGCCGGCTCGATCCAGGTAGCCCTGATGTCTCGCCTCGGCGAACGCGTCGGAGTTCTCGAGGCCTTGGCCTTCTCGACCGTTCTGACCGCAGCTGGCGCGTTCGTAGTTCTCGTGCTCGCGCGCCGTAGCGTGGCCGGGTTCGAACGTGCGCTCCACCAGCCCTGGTGGATGCTGCTCGGTGGCGTAATGGGGCTCCTCATCGTCTTCACAGTCACCTACTCCGGCCCCCGCATCGGAGTCGCGGCGACAGTCGGGATCCTGATCGCCGGTCAGCTCGTGATGGGCGCCGCAATCGACCGCTGGGGCCTGTTCCGGTCGGAGCGGATCCCACTCCACTGGCCCCGGCTGCTCGGGATTGCCCTTCTCGCGGCAGGCGCCGCACTCTCGCTGCGGAAGTAGTCGCTTCTAGCGGTGGGCGGAGTGTCGCGGCACCCAGAACGGCGCGACGACCAGGCTCCAGAGCGCAAGGGCCAGAAGCACGACCACGACCACAATCGTGATCACCGTCCAGAACGTGTTCATCGACCGAGCATCCGTGCGCGCGCCCGGACGTGCATCCGGGCTGACCCCGATCCGCGTTGCCTAAAGCCCGTTTGTCACACCGCCGGATGCGGTAGATTTCGGATCCGAAACCGGATGGAAGGAGACGACATGTCGAGCACACTGCGCGTGGAGGCGGCACGCATCCCCGATCGCGACCGGTTGCTCGCGGCGTTGAAGGACGAAGGCCTCGAGGTAGAGCCGGAGGACGAGGTCGGCATCGTCGTCCCCGTCGGCGAGGGAGGCAACGAGCTCTTCCACCAGGTCGAAGGCGTCGTCTTCAGCGTGGGCGCGCCGTTCGTGCCGATCGAGCACGAGGGCGTGATCTACATCCGTCCGCCGGTCGGCTAGACGCGCTCGAACAGCGCGGCCTGGCCCTGGCCGACACCGACGCAGAGCGTCGCGAGGCCGTACCGCCCACCGCGGCGGCGCAGTTCGTGCAGGAGCGAAACGACAAGCCGCGCTCCGCTCATTCCGAGAGGATGGCCGAGCGCGATCGCGCCGCCGTTGACGTTCACCTTCTCGGGATCGAGACCGAGCTCGCGGATCACGACGAGGCTCTGGGAAGCGAAAGCCTCGTTGAGCTCGACGAGGTCGATCTGATCGAGCGAGACGCCGCTGCGTTCGAGCAGCTTGCGCACAGCCGGGATCGGGCCGATGCCCATCACGCGCGGGTCTACGCCGGCGACCGCGCTACCGACGAACGCGCCGAGCGGCTCGACGCCCAGCTCGCGGGCCTTCTCCTCCGAGGCAATCACGAGCGCTGCGGCTCCGTCGTTGATCCCGGAGGAGTTGCCGGCGGTGACGGTGCCCGCTTCACGGAAGGCGGGCCTGAGCGCGGCGAGCTTCTCGGCGGTCGTGTCCGGGCGCGGGTGCTCGTCGCGCGTGGCGTCGCCGACCGGGACGAGCTCGTCGCCAAAGCGCCCGGCCTCGTCTGCCGCGGCCCAGCGCCGCTGCGACTCGAGAGCGAAGGCGTCCTGCTCCTCACGCGTGACGCCCCATCGCTCGGCAACGTTCTCGCCGGTCTCGCCCATCGATTCCGGTGGGAATAGCTCCTCGAGTCTCGGATTCGTGAAGCGCCAGCCGAGCGTCGTGTCGTACAGGGGACGATCGCCGCGCACGAACGGCTTCTCGGCCTTCGGCGTGACCAGGGGAGCGCGTGTCATCGACTCCACGCCGCCGGCGACGAAGAGGTCGCCGTCCCCCGCGATCACGGCGTGGGAGGCGCCGACGACGGCTGAGAGCCCGGAAGCGCAGAGGCGGTTGACGGTGACGCCCGCGACCGCCTCCGGCAGCCCTGCGAGCAGCGCGGCCATCCGGGCCACGTTGCGGTTGTCCTCTCCTGCCTGGTTGGCGGCGCCGAACCAGACGTCCTCGATCTTCTCCGGCGGCACACCCGATCGTGCGACTGCCTCGCGGATCACGAGCGCCGCGAGGTCGTCCGGCCGCACCCCCGAAAGCGCACCGCCATAGCGGCCGATAGGCGTGCGCACAGCAGAAAGGACGACGGCCCGGCTCATCCGGCTGAGTCTAGGCAGCGGCCGCAGACCGACCGAGCAACCGATCGATCGCGGCGAGTCCCTCGTTTCCGATCTCGACGCTGTGCTCGTTCACGTAGAGCGCGATGTGCGCTGCGCAGACCTCGTCCGAGAGCTCCTGCGCGAGCGAACGAACGTAGTCGCGGCTCGCCTCCGGATTCGCGAAGGCGTACTCGACAGAGGCGCGAATCGCGGTTTCTGCAGCCTCGACCACCTGCGGCTCGAGGTCCCCCCGAGCGAAGATCCCGGCCAGCGGAACAGGCAGGCCCGTCTCCGCCTCCCACCACTCGCCGAGATCGGCCACTGCGACGAGCCCCTGCTCGTGATACGTGAAGCGGCTCTCGTGGATGATCAGACCGGCGTCCACCTCGCCCGCGACGACCGCGGCCAAGATCTGGTCGTAGCGAAGCTCGACCACGTCGCCGAGCGCCGGTGCGGCGAGCCGAAGAAGCAAGAAGGCCGTCGTCCCGCGACCCGGAACCGCAATACGCCCTGCTGCAGCGCTGGCGAGAGAACGGGTCTCGCGAGCCACCACGAGCGGGCCGACGCCGCGGCCTAGCGCCGCGCCACTCCGGAGGAGCCGGTACCGGTCCCCCGCCGCCGCCGTAGCGCCGAAGCTGAGCTTCGTGAGCTCGAGCTCGGCGTTGGCCGCCCGCCGATTCAGCTCCTCGATGTCCAGCAGGACGGGCTCGACGGCGAACGACGCGGGCACGAGCCCGTGGGCGAGCGCGTGGAAGGCGAAGGCGTCGTTCGGACACGGCGTGAAGCCGAAGGTCAGCTTCACGAGCGGCCGAAGAACCACTTCTCGAGGGGCTTGAGCAGCTCCTCGCGAGTGAACGGCCGGACGCGCTCGGCATGACCGTCACGCTCCGACACGGTGAAGTCGTCCTCGAGCGTCTCGTTCGCCTCCTGCAACGCATCGCCAAGCTCGTAACCCTCGAAGACATAGTCCTCAGGGCGCGGCTCCTTCGACTCACGCCGATCCGGGTTGACGGCGCGGCCGACCGCCCAAACGCCGCCGTCCTTGCGCTCGATCCAGATCACGACCGTCTCGGGGTCGCCGGTGGAGTCGACTCCGTGGAGCACCCGCTCCGCGAACCGCCCGCGGTCGGTGGACGCCTTCACGCCCCGGACTATTGCAACTCGAGCCCCACGCCTGCGGCACGCGCACGCTCGACGACCGCCGCGGCGAGGGCGACGTCCCACGCGGCGAGGCCGTTGGACTTGAAGACCACGATGTCGTCTTCCGACTGGCGGCCTGCGAGCTGGCCGGCGACGACCTCCTGCAGCTCGTGCACCTCGAGCCAATCGAGCACGCCGGACTCCACGGGCTCGATCAGGTCGGCCGATTCGAGCTTCGCATCGTCGAGCGAGTCGCAGCAGACGAAGGCCGCGCGCTCGAGGACGACGTTGTCGAGCTCGCGGCGGCGGCCGTCGTTCGCGCCGACAGCACACACGAGAGCGCCCGGCTGGAGCCACTCCCCACGCAGCACCGGATCCGGTGACCCGGTGACGGTCACCACGACGTCGCAGGAGGCGGGATCCTGATGGTTCTCGCCCGGCTCGGCGCCCTGCTCGGCGCAGAACGCGCGCAGCCGCTCCTCGGTGCGGCAGTACACGACGACCTGCTCGAGATCAGGGAGCGCGGTGCGGATCGCGGCGAGCTGCGACTCCGCCTGCCAGCCGCAGCCGATGATGCCGAGGCTGCGCGCGCCACTCTTCGCGAGGTGCGCGGCTGCGACCCCGCTCGCGGCACCGGTCCGCAGCTGGCCGAGCTTGTCCGCCTCGAGCACCGCGACGAGCTCCGGCGAGTCGGCGCGGAAGAGAAGAACTACGAAGCGCGCGCCGTCACGGAAGCCGGCGTAGACCTTTGCGCCCGCGAAGCCGAGCTCCAGGTCGACGGCTGCCATCACCGCGAGCGCTCCGCCCTCGAGACCCAGCCGGTAGCGCGGCCGGTTCTCGACGCTCCCCGCCGCCATGCGGCGAAAGCACGCCTCGATCGCCTCGGCCGCGGCGGCGGGTGGGAGGAGTTCCGCGACGTCCTGCTCCGTGAGATAGAGCGGCATGTGCCGATTCTGGAGAACGACGAGCGCGAGCGCCGAGCAGGTCGAGTGAGAGAACGATCACGAGCGGGCAGAAGACCGCGACGACAGCCGCGGCAAGCGCCGCATGTTGGAAGGGATCACTGCTCGCGCCGACGCAGTAGGCAACGAGCGGAATGCTCGCCAGAGCAAGCGCGCAAACGCCGCCGAAGAAGCTCGCGATCGCCCACCGCAAGGTCGAGATCTCCACACACGCAGCATGGCGGCCAAGCGGTCTCCTTGCGACCGTATTTCCACGCGATTCGAGCGCGGAAAAGTGCGCCCGGCTAGCTGCTACAGCTCGAGATAACGGTCGGCGGCGGCCAGCGCTTGCCGTAGAACGCAATCTGCTGCCCGTCGGGCGACCACGTGGGGACGCTCACCTGCCGGCAGGGCGAGATGGTTGTCGACGAGGCGCCGTGGCTCGTGGCTGCAACGAGCGAGAGAGGGACGATTGCCGCTAGGAGAACGCGGCGGAACACGCTCTCAGAGTACGCCGCCCGCCCAACGGCGCACCAATGGCTGAGCCATGCGCCCGGCATGATTCGAACATGCGACCTCTGCCTCCGCAGGGCAGCGCTCTATCCCCTGAGCTACGGGCGCTCGGGACGGTCAGTGTAGCGAGGGGCTAGCTCCGGCCCAGCAGCCGGGAGAGCAAGTTGGGGCGTGCCGGTGGGCCGGGCAGATTGGCCGCCGCGACGCACTCCAGGTGCGCGTGGCGACGGCGGCTCGTGTCGCCCTCGGGCGCGATCAGGACGTGGTTGCTCATTGCGTGGAGGTGGTAGCCGCAGAGCGGGCAGGTGTACGTCGCCGGCTTCATGCTGCGAACCGGGCGGATGGAGTACCACTCAGCTGGTTCGAGCCGCGAGCGCGAGCGGCGCGTCATCCGGCACCTCCGTCCGCACGTACGCGAGCGCGACGACGCTGCCGTCCGCACGGCGCGCGGCGCTCGTGACACGGCCGACCTCCCGTTCTTCGTGGAGGAGCGGCGCGTCGTACTCCGGTACCTCGTCGAGCTCGACGACCCGTAGCCCGCGGTTCGGGTGACCACGGAAATGCAGCCGCGCGATTGGCTCCTGTCCCGGATAGCAGCCCTTCGAGAACGAGATATGCGTGCGATCGAGGCCGGCTTCCGCAGGGAGGATCCGGTCGTCGAGCTCACGCTCCCAGCGGGGCACGCCACTCTCGATCCGGCGCAGCTCGAGCTCCTCCTCTGACAGGGTCTGCCGAAGTCCGGCGTCGAGCGCCTCGCGCGCTCCGGGCCAGTCGCTCGCAAAGCCTGTCGCAGCGCCGAACACCAGCACCGAGTCGTGCTGCTCCGGCTCGATCTCGCACTGCGCGCGCAACCGCATGCGCGTGAGGTGCCCGCGCACGACCTCGCCAAGCCCCGGCTCGGTCAGGAGGAGGAAGTCGTCGTCGTCGCGCCGCAGCACCACGAGCGGCGCGATCAGCCGCGCCTTCGCCGTCAGCAGGAGCGCCGCGCACGCCTCGCCGGACCGTAACGACTCGACGTCGTTCGAGACCATTCGCTGCAGGTAATCGCAGGCATCCGCGCCCGCTACCCGAACGAACTCCCGCTCTCTCCCAGCCACCTCCACGCGATTTAGTCTAGGAACCCATGCCCCTCTTCCGTTCCAAAGCAGAAGCGAAAGTGCGCGACGCGGGCTACGACCCGGCACGTCTTCCGCCGGGCCAGTACCTAACCGAGAAGTGGCCTGTACTCCACGCCGGAGACGAGGCGCGCGTCGACCTCGCGACCTGGCGGCTGCGCGTCTTCGGCGAGGTCGAGGAAGAGGTGACCCTCGACTACGACCAGCTGCGTGCTCTGCCGGCGACCGAGATCACGACCGACATCCACTGCGTGACGCGCTGGAGTCGCTTCGACGCCGGGTTCCGCGGCGTCCAGTGGCGAGAGCTCGCGAAGCTCTGCCGGCCCAAGCCGTCGGCGCACTTCGTGATCGAGCACGCCGAGGCGGGCTACACGACCAACGTCCCGCTCGCAGCGTTCGAGCAGGAGAACTCGCTCATCGTCTACGAGGCGGACGGCGAGCCTCTGCCGATCGTGCACGGCGGCCCCGTGCGCGCGGTCGTCCCGCATCTCTACTTCTGGAAGAGCGCGAAATGGCTGAACGGGCTCGAGCTCGCCGCGGCCGACCGGCCCGGCTTCTGGGAGCGCTACGGCTACAACAACGATGCGGATCCCTGGAAAGAAGAGAGGTACGCCTTCTAGGTGGGCGCGATCCTCGTCCACGAGTTCACGACGCTCGACGGCGTCATCGAGGCGCCGACCTGGACGTTCGACTTCGGGTTCGACCCGAAGATGGGCCAGGCGATCAAGGAGCTCACCGACCGCTCGCGCGGGATCTTGCTCGGGCGCAACACGTACGAGATGTTCGAGCCGGCCTGGTCGAACCGGGCCGAGGCGGACGATCCCGGTGCGCCGTTCTTCAACGACACGCAGAAGTACGTCGTCTCCTCCACGCTGACCGAGCCGACCTGGCGGAACTCGTCGATCCTCGGACCGTACGACCCCGAGGCGATCCGCCGACTGAAGACAGATGTCGATGGCGACATCTACGTGAGCGGGAGCGGGATGCTCGTGCGCGCACTGCTCGCCGACGGCCTCGTCGACGAGCTCCACCTCTTCGTCTTCCCGCTCACGCTCGGCTCCGGAGCACGGCTCTTCTCCGAGGATTCCGAGCCCGTGAAGCTGTCACTCGAAGCAGCCGAGCCCTATGCGAACAGCGCTGTTCATCTCGCATACAAGGGGGCTAAAGCCTGAGGCGGCGACTGTCGATAGGAACCTCGAACCACCACCTCCCCCTACGAGAAACGGCGCCTTCTGGGCGCCGTTTCTCATTGGGGCTACGTTCTCGTCGTGTCGTACGACCCCACGATCTACGCGGGCGCCGCGGCCCACTACCGACCCGGGCGACCGCCCTACTCGCCGGAGCTCGAGTCCGTTCTCGCGCAGGAGCTGGAGCTGGATGGGAGCGGGCGGCTCCTCGACGGCGGCTGCGGGCCCGGCATCCTCACGGTCAGGCTTGCCCACCTGTTCGAGGACGTGACCGGGCTCGATCCCGACCCGGCGATGCTGGCCGAAGGACGCCGAGCCGCCGAGGCGCGAGGCATCGAGAACATCCGCTGGGTTCAGGCCCGCGCCGAGGATCTCCCCGAAGCAGCGCCCGGCCCATACCGGCTTGTCACGTTCGGCCAGTCGTTCCACTGGACGGACGAAGCCCGCGTTGCCGAGGCGGTCTACGACCTGCTCGAGCCCGGCGGCGCCCTGGCCCTGATCGTCCACACGGTCGAAGGTCGCCCCAGGCCGCCGAGCCCGGGAGCGCCGCCGATCCCGCATCCCGAGATCGAGGCGTTGATCGATAAGTACCTCGGACCGACCAAGCGCGCCGGCCAGGGTGCGGCGCCGATTCGTACCCACAGGTTCGAGGACGTCCTCGTCCGCACTCGCTTCGGCAAGCCGCAGTCGATCTTCGTGCCGGGCATCCCCGACCTCGAGCGCGACAGCGAGAGCGTTCTATCCGGCTACTTCTCCTTCTCCTGGTCGGCGCCGCACTTGTTCGGCGACAGTGCGGACGACTTCGCGGGAGAGGTGCGCGAGTTGCTGCGCTCACGCTCTCCCGAGGGCGTCTTCTGGGACTGGCCGGGAGACACCGAAATCGTCCTTGCACGACACCCGGGCTGAAAACGACAGAGGGCCGGCTGGGCCGGCCCTCTGCGCGAAGCCGCTGAGCGGCTCGTTACATCATCCCGCCCATGTCCGGCATGCCGGCGCCGGCGCCCACGGGGTTCTTCTCCGGGGCCTCGGCGACGACCGCCTCGGTGGTGAGGATGTTCTTCGAGATCGACGCAGCGTTCTGCAGCGCCGAGCGCGTGACCATCGTCGGATCGGTGATGCCGGCCTTCACGAGGTCGGTCACCTCGCCGGTGTCGACGTTCAGGCCTTCGCCCGGCTTCGAGGTGCGCACCTGCTGGACGACAACGGAGCCCTCGAGGCCCGCGTTGTACGCGAGCTGGCGAAGCGGCTCCTCGAGCGCGCGAATGATGATCTGCGCGCCGGTCTTCTCGTCACCGTCGAGCTTGCCGAGCACGTCGTCCCGGACCACGTCGGCCGCGTTGATGAGCGCTACGCCGCCACCCGGCACCTGTCCCTCTTCGAGGGCCGCGCGGGCAGCCTGCAGCGCGTCCTCCACGCGGTGCTTCTTCTCCTTCATCTCGGTCTCGGTCGACGCACCGACCTTGACC
>DASSLB010000168.1:0-2934 GCA_035689945.1 Gaiellaceae bacterium
GACAGGACGACCTCACCCCACAGCCAGGCCTGCAGGTCGGTACGCCGTCTTTCCACTTACCCCTTGTCGGCAGAAGCGCTGCTGCCGATAAGGGATCCGTGGCAGCTCGCATTCTCGTCGTCGACGACCATCCTCTCACCCGCGAGGCGCTTGCGGCGCTTCTGCGTTCGCACGGATTCGAGCTCGCCGGGCTCGCGGCCGACGGCGAAGAGGCAATTGCGACCGCGGCCGCAACCCAGCCCGATCTCATCCTCCTCGACCTCTTGATGCCGGGCCTCGACGGTCTCTCCGCGTTGCCACGCCTCCGAGAGGTGGCGCCGGGCTGCGAGGTCGTCGTCCTCACGGCCTCCGGAACGGAGGAGAACCTGCTCGCGGCGATTCGCGGCGGCGCCGCCGGCTACCTCCTCAAGACAGAGTCGCCCGAGCGAATCGCGGAGTTCCTCGACGGCGTCGTGCACGGCGAGGCTGCCCTCTCGGGACCGGTTGCGCGCAGGCTGCTCGAGCAAGTGCGCACAGGTGGGCGTGGTTCGGGCGTGCCTGATCGCATCGCATCGCTCCTCTCGGCCCGCGAGCTCGAGGTGCTGCTCCTGCTCGACGAGCACCACGGGACCGACGAGATCGCTCAGCGGCTCTTCATCTCCGAGCACACCGTCCGCTCCCACGTGAAGAGCCTCCTGCGCAAGCTCGGCGTCTCGTCGCGTCGCGAAGCCCTCGAGCAACTCGCTCTGGCGCGCACCTGACGCCGAGGGTCTTCGCTCAGCTCGTAAAGCCGTCGAGCGCCGCGTCGACCACGCTCGGCAGCGTCTCGAGGTTGTAGCCGCCTTCGAGGACAGCTGCGACGCGGCCCGAAAGTCCTCGGCAGCAGCGGGCGAGCGCGCGAAAGCCGTCTTCGGTGACCCGCATGCCTCCCAGCGGGTCGTCGGCGTGGGCGTCGAAGCCGGCCGAGACGAGGACGAGCTCAGGAGCGAACCGTTCCACCGCCGGCCTAACCACGCGATCGAAAGCCTCGAGGTATTCGGCGTCGCCCGACCCGGCGTGCAGCGGGACGTTGATGGTCGTCTTCGCCTGGTCGTCGGGGCCGCCGCTGCCCGGATAGAACGGCCATTGGTGGAGCGACACGAAGAGGACGCTGTCGTCCTCGCGGAAGATCGCCTCGGTGCCGTTTCCGTGGTGGACGTCGAAGTCGACGATCGCCACTCGCTCGAGGCCGAGTCGCTGCTGTGCGGCGCGCGTCGCGACGGCGACGTTGTTGAAGACGCAGAACCCCATCGCGCGCGCGGCGAGAGCGTGGTGTCCCGGCGGCCGGACGAGGGCGAAGCCTCCGCGCAACGCAGCCTCGATGGCTGTCCCTGCCGCGAGCGCGGCCGCCTCGAACGTCGTCGCCGTGCAGACGGTGTCGCCGTCGAGCCAGAGCTGATCCTCCACGTCGCGGACGAGCTCCACGTGCTCGGGGGTGTGGCAAAGCTGCAGTTCCTCCGCCGTGGCGGCGCGACCCTCGCTCCAGACGTACTGGTGCTCGAGCAGAGCCGCCAGCCGCTCTGGCCGCTCGGGATGGCTGCCGGTTGGATGCAACCGCGCCATCGCGGGGTGTGTTAGGACGTCGATAGCGCGCCCACACGTTCTGCGACTCCGCCGAGCCCTAACCGTTCGAGATAAGAAGACGCCTCCGCCCACGCCGGGGATGTTTCTGCGAGGGGAGGAAGGGGAGCGGAGGCGTCCATCGTGGCGATTCGCCGGAAGAGCCTCAAGTCCTCCGCCTCCGCCGCGAACCGTCCGTCGGCGAGTGCTGCCTCGAGGGAGCCGTACTGCGCGAGGATCTCGGCAGCCTTCTTCGGCCCGATCCCGCGCGCCCCGGGGAGCTTGTCGGACGGATCTCCACGCAGCGCGATCAGGTCGGGCACCTGCTCCGGCTCGACGCCGTAGCGCTCGCGAACCTCGTTGGGGCCGATCCGCGCGAGCTCACTGACGCCGCGCGTCGGTTGGAGGATCGTCACTCGCTCGCTTGCGAGCTGGAACGCGTCGCGGTCCGACGTCGCGACGAGCACCGGTCCCGGCCAATCTCTGGCCGCTGCCGCGAGGAAGTCGTCCGCCTCGTAGCCCGGCGCCTTCGCAACGAGGAACCCGAATGAGGCCACGACCTCCGGGAGGATCCCGAGCTGCTCGACGATCGAGTCTTCGAAGACGCGCCCGGACTGGTATGGGGCGAACGCCTCATGCCGGTAGGTCGGTGTCGAGAGCGTGTCCCATGCGACGAGGACGGCGTCCGGCTGCTCCGCCTGCCAGAGCCGCGTCAGCATATTCGTGAAGCCCACGACCGCGTTGAGCCGAATCGACTTCGGAAGCGCGTGGTACGCGCGGTGGGCGAACGAGTCGCCGTCGACCGCCAGCAACACGCTCACAGCGACGCCTCGAGCTCGGCGATCCGTGTCATCAGCCGCTCGGTCGCCTCCAACGCCGACCCACGCATGTCGTCGCTCTCGCGAAGGTCATCCATCTCGATGGGCGGTCCGTACGCGATGCGGAGCGGTCCGAGCTTCAGCAGACGGTCGGTCCCTGCGACAGCCGCAGGAATCAGAGGTACTCCCGCCTCGAGCGCGATCCGAGCTGCGCCCGAGCGTGGGCGCGGCTCGTGCTTCTTGACGAGACCCTTAGTCCGCCTCGTCCCCTCGGGGAACATCGCGACCACGTGGCCGTCGCGCGCGAACTGAACCGCCGTCTCGATGGCCTCCCGGTCGCCGAGGCCGCGCCGGATCTTGAACGCGCCCGCCGCGTTCAGCACGAGACGCAGCGGCCACCAGTAGAGCTCCGCCTTCGCCATGAAGCGCAGCCAGCGATGCGGCCAGAGCGGCAAGCCGAGTGGCCACGGATCCAAGCTCGAGACGTGGTTGCAGGCGAGGACGTAACCGCCGCTCGCAGGCAGGTTTTCGCGACCGC
>DASSLB010000169.1:0-2732 GCA_035689945.1 Gaiellaceae bacterium
AGAGCGGATGATGGGACTCGAACCCACGACCTTCTGCATGGCAAGCAGACGCTCTAGCCAACTGAGCTACATCCGCGCGGGCGGCCCAGTATAGCCCCGACGTCGTTTCGCAGCCTACGTCGCCAACCTGGGTGCCGCAGCTTCCTAGCCCTTTGGTGTTGCTGGGCACTTGCCGATAACGGGCTTCGTGACACCTGAGGCATTTGGTCCGGATTTCGACGAATACGGCGCGGAGCTTCTCCGGCGGATCGCCGGCACCGTGGCGATCATGCTCTACGAGATGGAGCTCCGCTCGGACGGGAGCTACGAATGCCTGACATTCGTTGGGTTGGACACGCTAATCGGCCCTACCCCGGAGGGGATGACCGCCGAGGAGGCGTATGACGCGGCCGTCCACCCGGATGATGCCGAGATCTACGGCCGGGCCATGAACGACCTGTGGGGCGGCGGCCCGACGGAGGTCGAGTACCGGCTCGTTGGTCCCGACGGCGAGGTCCGGTGGGTTCTCGACCGGATGCGGCCCGAGCGGCATACCGAGGACGGCGCTCTCCTCGTCAGCGGGGTCGTCGCCGACATCAGCGAGCGCAAGCGCGTCGAGGCCGAGGCTAGAGGAAAGCTCGCGCACGCAGCCCTGCACGACTCCTTGACCGATCTCGCCAACCGAGCCTCATTCCTCGAGCACCTGGAGCTGAGCCTGAAGCGAGCGGCCCGGAACGGCGCGGACGCGGCAGTTCTCTTCATCGATCTCGACAACTTCAAGATGGTCAACGACAGCTTCGGCCATGCGGCCGGAGACGAGCTGTTGAAAGCAGTCGGCTCGCGCTTGCAGGCTGCCGTACGAGGGATGGACGTTGTCGCACGGCAGGGTGGCGACGAGTTTCTGATCCTTCTCAGCGACCTCCAGAGTCAGGTGTTCCGAAACCTTTCGTCCGCCCGGGCGGCCGAGGCGGTGGCGAGCAAGGTGCGCGCAATCTTGCGGGAGCCGTTTGTAGTCGAGGGGATCGAGATCTACGTGAGCGCAAGCATCGGTATCAGCCTCTACCCCGCAGACGGTGGCGATGCCGAGACGTTGCTCAAGCAGGCCGACGTCGCCATGTACTCGGTGAAGGACTCCGGACGTGACGGATACGCCCGCTACAGCTACGGCGCCAACACTGCGCTCGAGCAGATCTCGATCGCCGGCCGCCTGCGGAAGTCGGTCGAGAGCGGTCGGGGTCTTGTCTTGCATTACCAGCCGCTGATAAATCTCGAGACCGCGGAGATCGTTGGCGTGGAGGCGCTCGTCCGCTGGCAGGACGGCAGCCGGGGCCTCGTGCCGCCCGACCAGTTCATCCCGCTCGCCGAGCAGATCGGGCTGATCGGCTCGCTCAGCGATTGGGTGATTGGCGAGGCGTGCAAGCAAGCATCGATCTGGCAGCAGCAGGGAATGGACTTCTACGTCTCGATCAACGTGCCGCCGTCGTATTGCCAGCCGACCGGGATGGCGCACCTGGCCGCCGCAGCGAGCGAGGCCGGAATCGGGCTCGACCGGATCATGATCGAGGTCACCGAGTCAGCACTCGCTCCGGATCGGGGGAGTCACCTCGAGGAGACGCTCACGGACATGCATCGGCAGGGCCTCAAGCTTGCGATCGACGACTTCGGCACCGGCTATTCCTCACTCGGCCGCCTCAATCAGTCGTGGGTGAGCATGCTCAAGATCGACCGCTCTTTCGTGCAGGACCTGGCCGAAAGCGAGCAGGCGCGCAACCTGGTTGCGTCCGTCGTCCAGCTGGCTCGCACGCTCGGCCTCGAGCCACTCGCCGAGGGAGTGGAAACCGAGGAGCAACGCCGCTTTCTGCTCGAGCACGGATGCTGCTACGGGCAAGGCTTTCTGTTCAGCCGCCCGCTGCCGACACACGAGTTGCAGGAGTTCTACGACCGCGAGCAGGGCAGTAATCGCGACGTAGCGTAGGCTCAGCTGCCGGCGGCGTCGAGAGCCTCGTTCACGAGCCGGTCTGCAAGCTCGTTGTGTTCCCGCCTGACGGCCATGTAGCTGACTTTCCCGACCCGCCGGGCGTAACGCGCCGCCTCGAGCGAAAGCTGCCGGAGCGCCTCGTTCTTGACCCGGTACTCGCCGGTCATCTGCTTCACGAGCAGCTCGGAATCGGAGACGACCTCGACCTCGCCGACCTGCAGCTCGGCCGCGCGTTCGAGGCCGGCGACGAGCCCGCGGTACTCGGCGACGTTGTTCGTCGCGACCCCGATCACCTCGCCGTGCGCTGCGAGCACCGTTCCGTCCTCCGCCTCGAGCACGTAGGCGAACGCGGCCGGGCCGGGATTCCCTCGTGCACCGCCGTCGGTGTAGAGGCGTGCCTTCACGAAGCGAGCTCGTAGACGTCGAAGGCAGGCTCCTCGTACGGGTGGGCGCGGCGGAGCGCAGCGATGACCTCGTCCTGCCGTTCCGCCGGGAAGACGGTTTCGAGCCGGAGCTCGGCGACGCGTTCCTCGCGGCCGGCCCGGCCGACGCTGGGCGACGTCCCCTCGCCGCCGAGGAACGTGCCCGTGCCCTCGGTGTACCACGAGCAGTGCTCGTAGTCTCCGATCCGCCCCGCGCCCGCAGCGAAGAGGGCGTCACGAATCGGGTCGAGCGCTTCGCGCGGGACGAAGACGACGAGCTTACGGTTCATGCGAACACGGCGTCGATCGCTTCGAGCGTCGCCTCGTCGAGCTCGACACCCGATGCCGCCGCG
>DASSLB010000170.1:0-3293 GCA_035689945.1 Gaiellaceae bacterium
GCCGCAGCGGCGCTCGTTGCGGTCCCGGTCGCGACGGCCGGGATGATGCACCCCACACTCGGCGCGAGCCTCTCGGGCATGGGCGAGCACGGCATCGTCAACCTCCAGGCACACGCAACGCGACACCAGCTCTGCTGGAAGTTCGAGCTGAGCACGATGCACGTCCTCGGCGCGACCGTCCGCGACGGGCACGGGATGATTGTCGCTCGCCTGGGCCACATGTACCGTGCAAAGGGCTGCGCGATGGTGAAAGCGAAATCCCTCGCCCTGATCGAGTCGAGGCCCGGCCGCTACTGGGTCTGGGTCGCCACGAAGGACCACCCCGGCGAGCTGCGCGGGAGACTCCACGCCGGCATGGCTCACATGTAGATGGACGCTCCGCCCGTCACTGAGCAGGATCCCGAGCCGCGCCGCTACGGCCGGAGGCTGTTCCTCGCCACCGTCGTGGGCGGCGTCTCCTCTCTCTACTGGGGCAAGGCCGCGTGGGATCACGTCACGGGCGTGGTCTCCCCCGTCGCAGAGGCAATCGCGCCGATCATCCCTTCGAACGGCTGGCGCATCTACACCATCTCGAACCACATGCCGGTCTTCGACCGTGCGACCTGGCGGCTGAAGATCGCAGGGCTCGTCGACCAGCCGCTTTCGCTCACCTATGACCAGCTCCGCGCGCTGCCGCGGGTCGATCAGGTGTCGACCTTCCACTGCGTCACCGGCTGGACGGTGAACAACGTCCACTGGGGCGGCGTCCGCATCCACGACGTCCTCGCAGCCGCCAAGCCGCAGGCCGCGGGACATGCCCTCCAGTTCGTCTCGATGGAGGTGCCGTACGTCGACTACCTGACGCTCGGCCAGGCGTCCATGCACGACGTGATGCTCGCCTACGAGATGGACGGCAAGCCGCTGAAGCAAGAGCATGGTGCTCCGGTGCGGCTCGTGATCCCCGAGATGTACGGCTACAAGAACGTCAAGTGGTTGCAGGAGATCCACGTCGTCCCGGAATCGATCGACGGCTACTGGGAGAACCTGGGCTACGACCGGGACGCCTGGGTGGGCCGCTCGAACGGGTACAGCTCGTGAAGGCCGGCTACGTGAAGCGGTTCTCCGCGGCCGAGCGGCTCCTGCACTGGGTCAACGCGGCGGGCTTCTTCTTCCTCCTGGCGACCGGGCTGATCCTCTACCTCCCGAGCCTCTCGATGCTCGTCTCGCGCAGGCAGACGATCCAGGGCATCCACTTCTGGGGAGGCGTCGGCTGGCTGGGCGCGCTCGCCGCCGTCGTCGTTCTCGGTCTCCGCCGGCTACTCACAACTGCCCGCGAGATCGAGCGGTTCGACGAAGACGACCTCCGCTGGCTCCGCGGCCGCAGGACTCCGCAGGGGAGGTTCAACGCGGGCCAGAAGGTCAACGCGATCCTCACGGCAGCCTTCACCGTCTTGTTCGGGATCTCGGGCGTGCTCCTCTGGGTCGGCGAGGGCGACACGCGCTTCCGCTTCGCGAGTACGGTGATCCTCCACGACGGCCTGATGTACGTCTCACTCCTGCTCCTCGTCGGCCACCTCTATCTCGCGCTCATCCACCCGGCGACGCGCCACGCGCTCCGCGGGATGACGCTCGGCGACGTCCGCGTCGAGTGGGCCGTGCGGCACCACCCGAAGTGGAAACCCGAGGACGTCCAGATCGACTGGCAGCGGACGCGGCATCACGCGCCGTGGAAGCCACAATTCGCCGATGCAGACCGTCCTCGTCGTCGATGACGAGCCGATCGTCCGCGACGTCGTCGTTCGCTACCTCGAGCGCGACGGCTTCCGGACGCTGACGGCGTCGGACGGAGAGGTCGCCCGGACTCTCATCGAGGAGCGCGAGCCGAGCCTCGTCGTGCTCGACGTGATGCTGCCCGGGACGGACGGGCTCTCGCTCTGCCGCTGGATCCGCGGCCGCTCGAGCCTCCCCGTGATCCTCCTCACGGCGCGCGGCGAGGAGGCCGACCGCATCGTGGGCCTCGAGCTCGGGGCCGACGACTACGTGACGAAGCCGTTCTCCCCGCGTGAGCTCGCGGCGCGCGTGCGCTCGGTGCTTCGCCGCAGCGACGGAACCTCGCCGCAGCCCACGACGATCGCCTTCGGGGAGATCGAGCTCGACGGCGACAGCCGCGAGGCGCGCCGCGCGGGCTCCGCCGTCCAGCTCACGGCGAAGGAGTTCGAGCTGCTCTGGTTCCTCGCCTCACATCCTCGCCACGTCTTCTCCCGCGACCAGCTGATGGCCCGCGTCTGGGGCTACGAAGCCGCGGTCGACACCGGCACCGTGACCGTTCACGTGCGGCGCCTGCGGGAGAAGATCGAGGCCGACCCGAGCCATCCCGTCCACCTCCACACCGTGTGGGGCGTGGGTTACCGCCTCGACCCATGATCCAGCTGGCCCTCTTCGTCGCTGCCGGCAGCCTCGTCTCGGGTCTCGTCCTCGCCTTTCTCCTGCGCCGCGCGCCGACCGTCGGCGTTCAGTTGGCGGGGCTTGCTCTGATCGCGGTCTGCGTCCCGCTTGCCGCGGTGCTCCTGTCGGGCTGGGTGATGTTCCACATGGGCGCCGACGTGAAGATCCTCGCCGTCGCCGCAGGCTCGGCCACCGCGGCGGTGGTCGCTGCGTTGCTGCTCGCGCGCTCGATCACCGCGTCACTGCGCCGCGTCGGCGCTGCGTCCCAGTCGGTCGCGTCGGGCGAGCTGTCGGCGCGGGCTCCGGTCGGCGGCGCTCGGGAGATCGCGGAGCTCGCGGACTCGTTCAACGCGATGGCCGCAGGCCTCGAGCAGCTCTTCGACGCGCGCCGCGAGCTCGTTGCGTGGGCGAGTCACGACCTCCGCGCTCCGATCGCGTCGCTGCAGGCGATGCTCGAGGCGATCGAGGACGGCCTCGCGTCGGCCGAGGACTACCTCCCGACTCTGCGAGACCAGGTGCGGACTCTGTCTGCGCTCGTCGACGACCTGTTCGAGCTGGCGCGGATCGACGCGGGAGTGCTCACTCTCGAGCTTCGCCGGATGCACATCGCCCCGCTCGTCGCCTCGGCGCTGCGAGTGCTCCAGCCGGAGGCCGAGGCGCGCGGCGTCGCACTGAGCGCGGAGGTGGACGAACGGGTGGAGGCCGAGCTCGCGCCGGACAAGTTCGAGCGCGTCCTCTTCAACCTCGTCACGAACGCTCTGCGCCACACCCCGTCGGACGGCTCGGTCGCGGTGCGCGTCGAGCGGCGCGCGTCCGACCTGCTCCTGCGCGTCGAGGACAGCGGCGAGGGTCTGTCGGCGGAAGCGCCG
>DASSLB010000171.1:0-2745 GCA_035689945.1 Gaiellaceae bacterium
CTCATGGAGCCGAAGGACCCGACGAAGCAGGTCTTCACGGCGAACCTCATGCCGAGCCGCGGTTCGTGGCTCGAGCTCGAGATCGACAAGAAGGGCATCGTCTACGCGCGCATCGACCGCAAGCGGAAGCTGCCGATCACGACGCTCCTGCGCGCGCTGCCGGCCGAGGATCCGTCGACCGGCTTCGCGCTCGACACGTCGACGAACGAGGCGATCCTCGCCCTATTCGACAACTCGCACTACATCGTCAACACCCTCGACAAGGACCCCTCCACGCGAGAGGAAGAGGCCCTGATCGAGGTGTTCAAGAAGCAGCGCCCCGGTGAGCCGCCCACGCTCGACAATGCGCGGAACCTCCTGCGGGCACTGTTCTTCGATCCCAAGCGCTACGACCTGACGAAGGTCGGCCGCTACAAGCTCAACCAGCGGCTCGGCGTCAACGTCCCCGAGGACACCCGTGTCCTCACCACCGAGGACATCGTCGCGCTCGTGCGCAAGCTCCTCGAGCTGCCGGTCAAGATCGGCGTCCCGGAGGACTCGAAGGACTTCGCCGCCGACGCGATCCAGCTCTCGCGGGCCCCGATCGTCAACGACCTCGACGAGTACGAGCATTTCGGCAACCGGCGCCTGCGCACGGTGGGCGAGCTGATCCAGGAGGCGTTCCGGGTCGGCCTGTACCGGATGGAGCGCGTCGTCCGTGAGCGGATGACGACCGAGGACGTCGACACCATCACGCCGCAGACGATCATCAACATCCGGCCCGTCGTCGCGGCGCTGAAGGAGTTCTTCGGCTCCTCGCAGCTGTCGCAGTTCATGGACCAGACGAACTCGCTGGCGGGCCTCACGCACCGGCGCCGCCTCTCGGCGCTGGGCGCGGGCGGCCTGACCCGCGAGCGCGCCCCGATCGAGGTGCGCGACGTCCACCCGACCCACTACGGCCGCATGTGCCCGATCGAGACCCCGGAGGGCCCGAACATCGGCCTGATCGGCTACCTCGCGTCGTACGCCACCGTCTCGGAGTTCGGCTTCATCCAGACGCCGTACCGGAAGGTCTCCGGCGGCAAGGTCAGCGACGAGATCGTCTACCTCGACGCGGTCGAGGAGTCGCGCTACGTGATTGCCCAGGCGAGTGCGCAGCTCGACAAGAACGGCAAGTTCGCCACCGACGCGGTCCTCTGCCGCTCCTCGGAGGGCGAGGCCGTGATGTCGGCGGCGAAGGACGTCGACCTGATGGACGTCTCGCCGGCGCAGATCGTCTCGGTCTCGACGGCGCTGATCCCGTTCCTCGAGCACAACGACGCGAACCGCGCCCTGATGGGCGCCAACATGCAGCGCCAGGCCGTGCCGCTGCTCGTGCGCCAGGCGCCGCTCGTCGGCACCGGCCTCGAGTACCGCGCGGCGGTCGACTCCGGCGACGTCGTCGTCAGCTCAAAGGCGGGCACGGTCGTCGACGTCGACGCCGAGCGCGTCGTCGTGGAGACCAAGGACGGCAAGGACGACTACGCGCTGACGAAGTTCATGCGCTCCAACCAGGGCACGCTGATCCACCACAAGCCGATCGTGAAGCTCGGCGACAAGCTCAAGGCGGGCGACGTGCTCGCCGACGGCAGCTCGACCGATAACGGCGAGCTCGCGCTCGGCGCGAACCTGCTCGTCGCGTTCATGCCGTTCGAGGGCTTCAACTTCGAGGACGCGATCGTCATCTCCGAGCGTGTCGTCAAGGACGACATCCTCACGTCGATCCACATCCACGAGTACGAGATCGACGCTCGCTCGACGAAGCTCGGCGACGAGGAGATCACGCGCGACATCCCGAACCGCTCGGAGGAGTCGCTGTCGCAGCTCGACGAGCGCGGGGTCGTGCGGATCGGAGCCGAGGTCGGAGCCGGCGATCTGCTCGTCGGCAAGGTCACGCCGAAGGGCGAGACGGAGCTGACGGCCGAGGAGAAGCTGATCCGCGCGATCTTCAAGGAGAAGGCGCGCGAGGTCCGCGACACGAGCCTCAAGGTGCCGCACGGCGAGGGCGGCGTCGTGATCGACGTCAAGACGTTCTCGCGCGACGGCGGCGACGACCTGTCGCCGGGCGTCAACGAACTCGTCCGCGTCTACGTCGCGACGAAGCGGAAGATCGCCGAGGGCGACAAGCTCGCGGGCCGCCACGGCAACAAGGGTGTGATCTCGAAGATCGTCCCCGAGGAGGACATGCCGTTCCTCCCCGATGGCCGGCCGGTCGACATCGTGCTCAACCCGCTCGGCGTGCCGAGCCGGATGAACATCGGCCAGGTGCTCGAGACGCACCTCGGCTGGGCGGCCGCTCACGGCGTCTTCGCCGAGGACGGGGCCGCCGACGGCCAGAACGGCGAGGTCGACTGGCGGCACCGCCGGCAGATCATCAACGGCGGCAATCCGAGCGCGGTTGCATCGCCCGTCTTCGACGGCGCGACCCCGGTCGACGTCGACGAGGCGCTGATTGCGTGGACGAAGCAGAACCCCGACTCCCCGATCCAGTTCCTGGTCGACCCGAAGCGGCCGGCCGGGCGCCAGTGCTCGGGGAAGGTGCAGCTCTACAACGGCCGCAGCGGCGAGCCGTTCGAGCAGAAGGTCACCGTCGGCTACATGTACATCCTGAAGCTGCTCCACCTCGTGGACGACAAGATCCACGCGCGGAGCACCGGCCCGTACTCGCTCGTCACCCAGCAGCCGCTGGGCGGCAAGGCGCAGTTCGGCGGCCAGCGCTTCGGCGAG
>DASSLB010000172.1:0-25733 GCA_035689945.1 Gaiellaceae bacterium
GGTGATCGCCATCTACCCGATCACACCGGCCAGCGCGATGGGCGAGTTGGCCGACACCTGGTCGGCTGCCGGTGGACGGAACCTCTGGGGGCAGGTGCCCGAGATCGTCGAGATGCAGTCGGAGGCAGGCGCCGCCGGAGCAGTTCACGGCGCCCTCCAGGGCGGCGCTCTGGCCACGACGTTCACGGGCAGCCAGGGCCTGCGGCTGATGCTGCCGGAGATGTTCAAGATCGCCGGCGAGCTGCAGCCCTGCGTCTTCCATGTCGCCGCCCGCGCCGTGGCCGGACACGCACTTTCGATCTTCGGCGACCACTCCGACGTCTACGCGGCCCGGCCGACCGGCTTCGCGATCCTCGCCGGCAGCTCGGTTCAGGAAGCGCAGGACATGGCGGCCCTCGCCTTCATGACCAGTCTCGAGAGCCGGGTGCCGTTCCTCCACTTCTTCGACGGCTTCCGCACCTCCCACGAGATCAACGTGATCGACGCTCTCTCGGACGACGACCTACGGGCCCTCGTTGACGAGGAGCAGATTACGGCGCTGAAGCAGCGGGCGCTCTCGCCCGACCACCCGAGCCTGCGCGGGTCGGCCCAGAACCCCGACGTCTTCTTCCAGGGGCGCGAGGCGGCGAGCCCGTACTACGCAGCGGTGCCGCGGGTGCTGGAGGAAGCGATGCTCCGGTTCGCCCGGCGCACCGGCCGCAGTTACCAGCCCGTCGAGTACGTCGGCGATCCGCGGGCCGAGCGGGTCGTCGTCGCGATGGGCTCGGCGACCGCGACGCTCGAAGCGACCGTGCGGCGCCTGGTTGCCGAGGGCCAGAGGGTCGGCCTCGTCAACGTGCGTCTCTACCGGCCCTTCTCCAGCCGCCACCTGGCAGCCGCGCTCCCGTTCTCGACCCAGGCCGTGGCAGTGCTCGACCGCGCGAAGGACTCGGCCGCAGTGGGAGAGCCGCTGTACGAGGACGTCCTCTCGGCCCTGCACGAGGAGGGACGGCTCCCCAAGACGGTGATCGGCGGTCGCTACGGCCTCGGCTCGAAGGAGTTCACGCCGGCGATGGCGTGTGCCGTGTTCGACGAGCTCGCTCACGCGCAAGCCCACGACGTCGAGCACGTGCATCGCGACCGCGACGTGAAGCCGCACCGTCATTTCACCGTCGGCATCGACGACGACGTCTCCGGCACGAGCCTCGCGTACGACTCCGCCTGGCGCGTTCCGCGGCAGGACGTCAACTGCCTCTTCTACGGGCTCGGCTCCGACGGCACGGTCGGCGCGAACAAGAACTCGGCCAAGATCATCGCCGAGGAGGCCGGTCGCTACGTCCAGGCGTACTTCGTCTACGACTCGAAGAAGTCGGGCGCGGTGACTGCGTCGCATCTGCGCTTCGGCGACGACCCGATCGACGCGCCGTACCTGATCGAGGAGGCGGACTTCGTCGCCTGCCACCAGTTCCAGCTGCTCGAGCGCCTGGACATCCTCGAGCACGCACGTCCCGGCGCCACCGTCCTGCTCTCGAGCCCGCACGGCGCCGACACCTGGCGGCACCTGCCGCGCTCCGTACAGGAGCAGGTCATCGCCAAGCAACTCCGCCTCTATGTCGTCGACGCGAAGCGGGTCGCGCGCGAGGCAGGCCTCGCCGGACGCGTGAACACGGTCCTGCAGACGTGCTTCTTCGCTCTCTCGGGTGTGCTGCCGGTGGAGGAGGCGATCGCGGCCATCAAGCACGCGATCGAGAAGAGCTACAGCCGCAAGGGCGAGGAGATGGTGAGGCGGAACTTCGCGGCGGTGGACGGAGCTCTCGCCGCGCTCCTGGAGATCGAGCCGGGCAAGTTGAACGGCTCCGGAACGCTCGATCTGCACGCGGACGCGCCTCCCGTGCTGCAGGCGCTGCTCGCCGGTCACGGCGAGACGCTGCCTGTGTCGGCATTCGATCCCGGCGGTGTCTTCGCGACCGGAACCGCACACTACGAGCGGCGCGCGCTGGCCGACGAGCTGCCTGTCTGGGATCCGTCGATCTGCATCGACTGCGCCAAGTGCGCGCTCGTCTGCCCGCACGCGGCGATCCGGATGAAAGTTTGCGAGCCGGAGCTGCTCGCGCAGGCGCCGGCGGGCTTCAAGAGCAAACCCTGGCGGGGCAAGGACCTGCCGGGCAAGCAGCTCGTGATCGCCGTTTCGCCGGACGACTGCACCGGCTGCAAGCTTTGTGCGACCGCTTGCCCCGCCTTCTCGAAGACCGAGCCGGGGCATTGCTCCCTCGAGATGCTCCCGGCCGAGGCCTCTCGCGAGGAGGCCCGGCGCGACTGGGAGTTCTTCGAGTCGCTGCCCGAGCTCGAGCGGACGCTGGTCGAGCCGGCCTCGATCAAGGGTTCGCAGCTGCTCGAGCCGCTCTTCGAGTTCTCCGGCGCCTGTTCGGGCTGTGGCGAGACGCCGTACCTCAAGCTGCTCACCCAGCTCGTGGGCGACCGGCTTCTGGTCGCGAACGCGACAGGCTGCTCCTCGATCTACGGCGGCAACCTGCCGACGACGCCGTGGGCCGTCAACGGCGACGGGCGCGGCCCCGCGTGGGCGAACTCCCTGTTCGAGGACAACGCCGAGTTCGGGCTCGGGCTTCGTCTCAGCCTCGACCAGCAACGCCGTGAGGCATTTGCGCTCCTCGAGCAACTCGATTTGCCTGCATCGCTGAAGGAGGGTTTGCGCGAGCCACAGCCGGACGAGGCGGCGCTGCAGCACGCACGGGCGCTCGTCGCCGAGCTGAAGTCGCTCCTGCGAGGGCGGGAGGATGCCGCTTCGCGCCGGCTCGCACTGCTCGCGGATTCCCTCGTCGAGAAGAGCGTCTGGCTCGTCGGCGGTGACGGCTGGGCGTACGACATCGGCTTCGGCGGCCTCGACCACGTCCTCGCCTCGGGACGCAACGTCAAGGTGCTCGTCCTTGACACAGAGGTCTACTCGAACACCGGAGGCCAGGCGTCTAAGGCGACGCCGCGCGGCGCGGTCGCCAAGTTCGCCTCCGCCGGCAAGCGAACGCGCAAGAAGGATCTCGGCCTGCTCGCGATGGGCTACGGCGACGTCTACGTTGCCCAGATCGCACTCGGCGGTGACAACGCGCAGGCGGTCAAGGCGCTCTGGGAGGCCGAGCACTATCCGGGGCCGGCGCTCGTGATCGCCTACAGCCACTGCATCGAGCACGGGATCGAGATGGAGGAAGGGATGCTCCACCAGAAGGACGCCGTCGACACCGGCTACTGGCCGCTCTACCGCTACGACCCGGCCAGCGAGAAGCCGCTACGCCTCGACTCCAAGCGCAAGCGCCCCGTCAGCGACTTCCTGGCCGAGGAGAACCGCTTCGCCTCGCTCCAGCGCACCCGCCCGGAGACGGCCACGGAGCTGGACGAGCTCGAGCAGTCAGACGTCGACGGGCGCTGGGCCCGCCTCGAGCTGATGCTCGCTGCCCAGGACTGAGAGCGCCGCTTAGTCGCGCGGCACGCGGTGCGGCAACAGGCTCCACGCCGCGGTGTTCCGTTTCGACGGGAAGAGGTCGCGCCAGTCCTTGCCGATGAGAAACGTGCCGAAGAGGGCGGCGAGCTCTGTGCGGCGCGTCAGGTCCCACGCCTCCGCGACTCCGCCGGCGAGGAGGACAGCGAGGACGACGAGCCCGAGCGCAAACTCGTGGATGCGAAGCCCGAAGACGTAGATGCGCGGACCAAGCCGGTGCCGTTCCAGGTGGAGCACGGGCTCAAGGTAGGTATCGACCGTGAGCGCTGGATGAGAGGTTGTAAGCGTTCCTCGATCTGTCATCTTCCCGCCAGTACGGTGGCTGCGGTGCGAGCCGGCGCTCTCCTCGTCGTGCTTTCGGCTGGAGCCTTGGTCTCCGGCTGTGGTGGCAGCGGGCCGGCGACGACGCGGCATCGGCCCCCGCGGCCCGCGCCGCTCGCCGTCTACGCCGCCGGCCGGCGGATCGAGGTTGTTCGTCCGGGTACGCGGCGGATCCGTCTCCCGACCAGGCTCGACCTCCGTAGTGGCCGCGCGCGGGTCAGGTACGCAGTTCCTCCGCACCGCGCGCGACGCATCATCAGACGGGCGCTCGCAGCGCACGCGACCCGCATCGACGTGCCGGCCGTACCGCTCTGGTCGAGGATCCAGCTGCGACCCGTGCGCCAGGTGCTCCACAACGACTGCGAGGCGACCTCGCTCTCCATGCTGCTCGCAGCGGCCGGCATCCGCGCGGGACAGCTCGAGCTGCAGGAACGGCTGCCGCGGAGCGGTCCGCTCGATCCGGAGCCGGTCGCGGGCAGCAGGCTCTTTCGGTGGGGCGACCCGGAACGCGGCTTCGTCGGCCGCGCGGACGGCGGCGGCACCGAGGGAGGCTTCGGCGTCTACGAGCCGCCGGTCCGCGCTCTTGCGGCACGGTACGGCGTCCACCTCGTCGACCTGCGTCGCCGCAGCGAAGCGGTGGTACGCGGCGTTGTGCTTGCCGGCCATCCAGTGCTCGCGTGGGTCGGGCTCGCGGACGGGCCCTACCTCAGCTGGCTGACTCCGTCGGGGAGCGAGATCACCGTGAATCTCGACGAGCACGCCGTCGTGCTCGTCGGTGCCGGCCGCGGCTACGTGCTCGTGAACAACCCGCTCACTGGCGTCCGGGAACGCTGGAGCGAAACGCTGTTCAGCTACCGCTGGCGCCTGCTCGGCCGGCGCGCGCTCGAGCTGCCTCGCTCCTGACCTGCGGCCGGCGCGCGACGGCCACCGCGGCCTCGTGCGCGAGCAGCTCGATCCGCACCTGCTCGAAGCCGCGGGCCGCGAGCATCTCCTCCCAGGCCGTCGGCGGCGCGGGCTTCTCCCAGCGGCCGGTCGCCAGGCGAGCGGCGTTGCGGAGGATGCGAACCGCGCCGGCCGGGCCTCGCTTCAGCAATGCGCCGACCTTCTCGAGGACCAGCCGGCGGTCGCGCCGGCTCAGCGTGATCGAGAACATCATGTCGCAGATCACGAGCCGCCCACCCGGCTGGAGGATTCGTCGCGCTTCGGCGAGCGCGAGCTCCTTGCCCGAGTGGTCGAGATGGTGGAAGGCGTAGTTCGAGACGACGAGCGTCGCCGACTCGTCCTCGAGGGGCAGCCGGCGAAGATCGGCCACGACCGCCTCGATGTTGTGGACGCCGTCGGCGGCGGCCGCGTCGTCGAGTTTCTCGAGCATCCGCTCCGAGATGTCGACGGCGACGAGCTCACGCACGCGCGGAGCGAGCGCGAGAGCGAGGAGCCCGGTGCCGGCGCCGAGGTCGACCACGTAGTCATTGCCCCGCGGCTCCGCGAGCTCGACGATCCGGTCGCGAATAGCGAGAAACGCGTCGCTCGCGGCAACTTCCTCCCAGGCTTCGACACGCTCGTCCCAGCGGTAGGGATCGCTCACAGGCTCCACCGTTACCGCAGTGGGTGAAAGGACTATGAGCCGGCCGGCTACTTGAGCGGGACGTCCACCCTGCCGGGCAGGCGCCGGTAGACGGCGAAGAAGTCGCGGTCGTCCGGGACGAGGTAACGCGTCGGCGGCTGCTGGTAGTTCGGGACGACCCGGGTGGGGAGCAGGCCGTTGCGGTGTCGGTACGTGATCAGGGTCGGCCACTCGGGGTTGATGTCGAGCTCCATCGCGCGCACTGCGCCGGCCTGCTGGAGGATCCGGGCGAGCGTCGTGACGGTCTGGTAGTCGGCGGCGGCGTAGATGATGTTCCCGCGGCGATCGACCCCGACTCCCGTGCGCCAGACCCGGACTGCGTTGCCGAGCGTGTACCCCCAGGCGGTGCTGTCGTTCAGCTTCGGGCTCAGGCGACCGTGGTTGATGATCAGCGGCAGGCTCTGCCGGGCCCAGGCGATCGCGGGGCCGGGAGACGGGCCGCCGTCCCAGCCCACGATGTTGACGCGTCCATTCTTGTAGGCGACGAGCGTGGCGAGCCCCTGCTTGAGCGGTTCGTTCGTGTGTCCGTTCAGCGCGTCGCCGTTCAGGCCGTCCCGGTAGATGAAGCCGCTGTTGAAGGTCGCGAGCAGCCGCCAGCGCTGGCCGTGCGGAACCTCCATCGGCCCGCGCAGGGTCGCGCTCGGCGGCTCGTAGCGGCCCGGGTAGTAGCCGACGGCGGTGCGCGTGTGGTCGAACCACGCGACGTAGGCAACGATCCGCGGGTAGTCGCGCTCGGTCCGGAACGTCGTGACGAGCACGGGCGGCTTGCCGCCGATCGCGGCGCCCGTCGGCTTCCAGACTCCCTCGCCCGGCAGGCGATGTGCGAAGACCGGCTTGATCTGCGGCGGCCAGGGCTTCGGCGTCCGGCGCACGAGCCCCACGGTGGGCAGCGTCTTCAGTTGCGGGCCGCCCTTCTTCGGCGCGCGCCAGCTGTAGTAGACGTGCTCCACGTTGTCGACGAGCCAGTTGAAGTGATTCATCCGCAGCCACTCGACGGTGCGCACGCCGAGTGGGAGGCTCGACGGCTGGACGGCCATCTGCGTCCACGAGTAGATCGCCGGCGACAGGAGGGCAAGTACGAGCACGGGGATCCAGAGGCGCAACCGGGTCCTTCTGCGTCGCGGCTTGGACGCAAAGACGGGAGTGGGGTCAGCGTCCACGGCCATCCGGCGGAGCGATCGTGACCTCGACGGATTAGTACTGCATGAGGCGAGCGCACCGGTCCCTAATCCACTTCTCATGCCGCGCGCAACAATGGAGGCGTGCGCGTGCTCGTGGTCGAGGACGAGAAGAAGCTCGGTGAGCTGCTCGGCCGTGGGCTGCGCGAGGAGGGATACGCGGCCGACGTGGCGGACCGTGGGGAGGCTGCCCTCTGGATGGCGCAGGCAGTCGACTACGACGCGATCGTCCTCGATGTCATGCTGCCCGGGGTCGATGGGCTGGACGTCTGTCGGCGGCTCCGCCGGGACGGCGTCTGGACGCCGGTTCTGATGCTGACGGCGCGCGACGCGATCGAAGATCGCGTCAGCGGGCTCGACACCGGGGCCGACGACTACCTCACGAAGCCGTTCTCCTTCGACGAGCTGCTCGCCCGCCTCCGGGCCCTCGTGCGCCGGGCGCCCGCCGAGCGCCCTGCGGTGCTCGAGGTGGGGGATCTGCGCCTCGACCCGGCCTCGCACCGGGCCTGGCGCGGCGAGCACGAGCTCGACCTGAGCGCGAAGGAGTTCGCTCTCCTCGAGGTCTTCATGCGCCGCGCCGGCGTCGCGCTGACGCGCACCCAGCTACTCGACGGGGCGTGGGATCTCGCGTTCGAAAGCCGTTCGAACGTCGTCGACGTCTACGTCCGTTACCTGCGCCAGAAGATCGACCGGCCGTTCGGCACCGACTCGATCGAAACCGTGCGCGGCGTCGGGTACCGGCTGCGAAAGGAGTGACACGGCCCGGCGCCTGCCAATCCGCGTTCGCCTGACGCTCGGCTTCGCGCTCGCGATGGCGGTCGTGCTCGCGGCCGTCGGCCTGTTCGTCTACCACCGCGTTGCGAACGAACTGCTGACGTCGGTCGACCAGACGCTCTCCTTGCAGGCGAAGGACGAGCTCGGCGCGCACCGCGTCGATGTCGATACGGACGGCGAAACGACGCTCGCGCAGCTCTACTCGCGCAGCGGCCGGCTCCTCGGATCGCAGCCACAGGGACTCGCGCCGTTGCTCGACCGGAGACTTGTCCTCGCTGCGCGCACGGATCGCATCCGGAGGAACGAGCAGATCCGGCTTTCCGGCCGCTCGAGCGAGTGGCGTGTGCTTGCCGTCTCCTCTTCTCGGGGGGAGATCGCCGTCGTCGCGCGCTCGCTCACCCCCCGCAGCGACTCGCTTGCCCACCTCCGACACGAGCTCCTCGTTTTTTTGCCGCTCGCGCTTCTCGCCGCCTCCCTCGGGGGCTACGCCCTCGCGGCGGGCGCGCTGCGTCCGGTCGAGCTCTTGCGCCGGCGGGCGCAGGCCGTGACCGCCGACGAGCGGGCCGCTCTGCCGGTGCCGCCGAGCGGCGACGAGATCAGCCGGCTCGCGGTCACGCTCAACGACATGCTCGCCCGCCTCCACGCTGCCGTCGAGCACGAGCGGCGGTTTGTCGCGGATGCGAGCCACGAGCTGCGAACACCGCTCGCGCTGCTCCAGACGGAGCTCGAGCTCGCGCTGCGGCGGCCTCGCTCGCGCGAGGAGCTCGAAAATGCGCTCCAGTCTGCGTCCGAGGAGACGCACCGCCTCGTTCGACTTGCCGAGGATCTGCTTCTGATCGCGCGCGCCGATCAGGGGCCGCTCCCGATCCGTCGCGAGGAGGTCGAGGTGGATCGGCTCCTCGCGGACGTGATGGCGCGCTTTGCGACCCGCGCCGAAACGCTCGGCCGTGAGCTGCGCGCCGAGCCGAGCGAGCTGCGCGTCGACGTCGATCCGCTACGCGTGGAGCAGGCGCTCGGGAACCTGGTGGACAACGCACTCGTCCACGGTGAGGGAAGCGTCGAGTTGCGCGCCGTTGCCGCCGGTGGGGGTGTCGAGCTGCACGTGCTGGACGAGGGAGAGGGCTTCGCTCCGGAGTTCCGCGCCAGGGCCTTCGACCGCTTCAGCCGCGGCGACGAAGCGCGCAGCGGCAACGGCTCGGGGCTCGGGCTCTCGATCGTCGAGCTCGTCGCGCGTGCGCACGGCGGAGCTGCCGACGCTCACAACCGCGCGGGTGGCGGCGCGGACGTCTGGCTCTCGCTGCCAGCCGCGGCGCCGCTCAGCAGGTCGCGCCGCCCCGAGCAGCAAGCGGCGCTGTGAGCGCCTCCCAGGTCGCTCGGCTGGTGATCGGAAACTCGTAGAGGCTGTATCCGAGCGGGGCGCAGTCGGCGACCGCGCGCATGAATCCAGCAGTGTCGGCGGCGCCCATGGATCCCGCGATCCCGCCGATCAGGTGGATCGGCATGTGCCGGTTGCCGGTGCGCGCGCGGATGGCGGCGATGTCGGTGGCGAGGTACGCGCGTGCGCGCGCTGTTCCGTGCACATCGGCGTCTGTGAAGTACGCCATCGGCAGGAAGACGTCGTAGTAGCGGGCGAGCGCTCGGAAGGGGAAGCGGGGCCAGTACTTCGGATGTCTGCGGAGCCCGACCTCGCCCGGGGTGATCGCCCCGAGGGAATAGCGCGGGCCGACGGCCCTCCGCAGCTGGGCGGAGAGCCGAAGCAGCCGCCGAGTTCGGAGCGAAGCGGGTTTGACGAGGCTGGCCTCGATGTCGAGCGCGAACGAGTCGAAGCCCTCGCCTCTCGCACTGCGGAAGCGGATCGCGGCCAGGGCGCGTCGCCTGTCCTGTACCGGGTTGGCGAACGAGGGGAGATACCAGGCCACGACCCGGAGCCCGGCTGCGTGCGCGGCGTCGATGAAGCGTCCGAGAGCCCGGCGGCGCACGAGATCGGCGCGCTGAGAGTAGTTGCCCGTCTGCAGGTAGAGCGTTCGGACGCCGACCTGCGCCATCGCCGCCACCGCCCGCTCCGGGTGGGCCCAGGTAGCCGTCGCGAAGATGTCGACCCAGGTTCCCAACCCTGCGTAGGCAGTGGGCTGTCTTGACGACACCGACGCGCGAGTGGCTGGCGCTGCGAGCACTGCCGACGACAGCAAGGCTGCCGCCAGAAGGAGTGCACCCTCCCGTCGGAGCAGGCTCAGAGTTCGAGCACCTCGGCGTAGACCTGCTCGAGCTGCGCGGTCGGGTCGCCGAAGCGGGCGTGCACCTCGCGCAGGTTCCGCTCGCCGTAACTGCGGCGCAGCCCGGGGTCGCGCGCAAGCCTGACGATCGCGGCGGCAACCGCATCGACGTCGTGCCGGTCAGCGACGAGCTCTCCGCCCTCGCCCTGCTGGATCCACTCGTCCATGGACGGTGCGAGCCCGACGACGAGCGGGACGCCGCTCGCCATCGTCTCGAGGAGTGAGGCGGGGGAGGAGTCGACGTCGGCGAGTGTCACCGCGAGGTCGGCGGATGCATTCACCGACGGAAGCTCCGCTGCCGGCACGTCCTGCACGGCCATGTACTGGTCGAGGCCCAGCTCCGTCGCGAGTCGGTCGAACTCGGTCCTCGTCCAGCCCCCGCCGGCGGTCGAGAAGAGCCTGAGCTCCGGCACCTCTTCTCTCGCCTTCGCGAAGGCCCTCAGCACGACGTCGAGGTTCGAATAGGGCCGGAAGTTGCGCAGCGAGAGGCAGACGATCGCGTCGTCGGGCCAGCCGAGCGCACGCCAGCGGCCACGATCGGCCTGCTCGGGCGAGTAGCCGTCGATGCGGGCGTGCCAGAAGATTCGATGGAACTTCGAGCGGTCTGCGCCGAGCCTCACTGACGCGTCCTCGAGCGCCTGCGAGTTGACCACGTACGCTCGGGCGAGCTCGGGCGCGATCCCAACGCGCGCTCGCGCTTCGGCCTCCGGCGACTGCCACGCGTCGACGATCGCGTCCTTCCCCCACGGGCTCACGACGAGCGGCCCGAGCCCGGCGCGGGCCGTCCAGTAGCCGTACGGGAGCAGGTAGTGCGAGTGGACGACGTCCGGCTGCACCCTGCGGGCGAGCCGCTGCAGCGTGGGCACCATCCGGAAGCGCCGCAGCACGGGCACGCGCAGCAGCGGATCGAGCTCCTGGAACTGGTGCACGTGGAGCCCTTCGAGCTCGCCGCGCGGATTGAAGCGGCCCGAGGCAACGTGCACCTCGTGACCTCGCTCGGCGAGCCGGCGCGCCCAGCGCGCGAAATGGCGCGACTTCGCGTCGCCGATCCCGAGGATCCGCAGCGTGCCGTCAGCCATCGGTCTCGCGCGAGAAGACGACCATCTTCTGGTTGTCCGGATGTCCCCAGTCGCCGTTGTAGGACATCGTCAGGCCGGTGCCCTGAGCCGCGCAGCGGAGCGTGTCGAGGTCGTAGTGGTACTTGTCGCGGTCGGGGTAGGAGACGACTCGCTCGGACTGCTGGATCTCGCCGAGGAACTGCTTCCCGTTCGGGTTCTCGTAGATCGTCGCGTAGAAGCGGCCCCCGGGATTCAGCACCTTCGCCATCTCGACGAGGCAGCGCACGATGTTGTTCACCGGCAGGTGCGTGAACACCGACTGAGCGATCGCGTAGTCGAACGTCTGCCCGAGCTTGTGGAACTCGAAGGCGCCGTTGACGAGCAGGTTCGGGCTCTTGTCGGCGAGCCCGTAGCGCGGCAGCTCGATGTCCCGCGCCCGCTCGAGGGTGTCGCCGCGCTTGTCGATGCCCGCGTAGTGGCCCGGCTCGAGGTAGCCGATGAAGTGCACGCCTGCGCGCAACGGGCCGCAGCCGACATCGAGGACGTAGTGCTCGGGCTGGAGGCCCTGCTCGACGAGATAGTCGAGCTGGAGTTTGCCGAGGTAGTCCCAGAACGCATCGGTGCCGCGCACCGTGCCGCGGTGCCAGTCGGGATCCCAGAAGCGCCGGTAGCTCTCCGGGAGCGCCTTGCGCACCCGCCGCTTGACCGAGATCGGAACGTGCTGCTTGACCTTCCGGAGCATTGCGCGCCGGTCAACCGCCATGAACACCTCCTGATGTTGCGGCGGCCGGCTTGAACCGCCTGACCCCGCGATGGGCGAAGCGTCCGAGCTGCACGAGCGCCGGCTTCGGATCGTCCCGGGCGAAGACGGCGTCGACGTAGGGCGGCCGCTCGAGCGCGAGAGGCTTGCCCGCCATTAGCGTGATCGCCCAGCGCTTCCCGTCGCTGTGCATCCGCGCCGGCGGCAGCGGGTCGCCGACGAGGTCGCGGTACGCGATGTACGGGAGGTCGACGCCGCACGCGGTCGCGAGGCTGTGCCACTGCCAGAGGCGCGGGTTCACCTCCAGCAGCTTGAACCGTCCGTCGCGCGGGTCTCGCATCACCTCGACCTGCGAGATGCCGTGGAAGTCGAGCGCGCGCAAGAGAGCGAGCCCTTGCTCAACGACCTCCTCGACCCAGACCGCCTCGCCGACGCGGGCGCTGCCCATGTAGCCGCGGGTCTGGCTCAGCTTGCGGCCCGAGAAGAGCCCTAGTGCCTGACCGTTGCGGTCGATGTAGCTGCCGAGCGTGTACATCTCCTCCGCGGTGCCCGGGATCAGCTCCTGCACCATCGGCTCATAGGGCGCGGAGTCCTCGTACGCGCGCTCGAGCTCGGCAGGCGTTTCGCAGCGGAAGAGCTGGCGCCCGTGGCTGCGCCGGAAGCCGACGTTCGCCGACGGCTTGACGATCAGTGGGAAGCCGAGTTCCTCGGCTGCGGCGAGCGCCTCGTCGACCGACTGCGGGTAGAACGTGCGCGGGACGGGCACGCCCACTGACTCTGCGGTCTCGAGCTGGTGGCGCTTGCTCTGGATCCGCTCCAGCACCTCCCAGCTCGGGAACGGAAAGCGGTAGCGCTCGGCGAGGGCGTCGGCATGCCGCGCGATCGCGTTCACGTGCTCGTCGTGGGTGGGGAAGACGGGCAGGACGTCCTCCGTCTCCGCAGCGAGCGAGCGCAGGGCAGCGATGAAGCCTTCCTCGTCATCGAGCGGATCGGGCGCGAGCCGCGGCTCCGCGTAGCGCGACCGGAAGCCGAGGGCGTACGCCCGGTGGTCGAGAGCGAGCACACGCAGCCCGCGCCGTCCGAGCGACCGGATCGCCGCGAGGCCGTTGACCCAGGCGACCTCGACGACCACGGCCGTGCCCTGACCAGACATCCGCGCGAGTCTAGTTATGCACTGGGAGAAGTCGCCTCAGCCGCCGGCGCTCGGCGGGGAGGTAGAAGCCGAGCAGCCCGAGTGCGAGCGGGTAGGCGAGCGTCAGCCCGAACGCGAGGGGCAACGAGCGCGGCAGAAGCTCACCGGCGAGGGTCAGCCCTCCGGCTGCCAGGAGCAGGACGGCGACCCGCCGCCACTGATAGGCGACGGGGTACATCTTCTGCGCGTTCCACGTCCGCACGACCATGAGGAGCGCGTAGGCGGCGAGCGTGGCGTACGCCGCGCCGAGCATCCCGTAGGCCGGGATCAGCCAGAGGTTGAGCCCGAAGTTGAGCACCGCGGCGAGTGCCGCGGCGACCCAGTTGAACTGCGTCTGCCGCGTCCGGCCGGTGGCGATCGTGACGACCGTGAAGCCCGCATAGAAGACGCTCGAGTAGGCGAGCGCCGGGATCGCCTTGTCGGCGGGCCAGTACCCGTGCTTCTGGGCGAGCGTGTGCACGATCCAGGGCGCGAGGAGGCTGAGCGCGATCGCCACCCAGGCGGCGACGAACATCAGGTACGTGAGGACGAAGGAGTACGCGCGCTTCGCTTCCCTTTCATCCTCGATCGAATAGGCGAACGCGGGCCAGGCGATCTGGAAAGCGGTGAAGAGCAGCACCATCGCCCCACTGATCTTGTTTGCGAGCGAGTACTGGCCCACCTCGTTCAGCCGATTGAAGCCGTGCACGAGCTTGCTCAGCATCAAGCGGTCGCCGAAGTTCGTCACCCACAGCGCGAGCGCAGCCCCCATCAGCGGGAACCCGAACCGGTTGAGGGAACGGAGAAGCTTGGGGTCGAACTGAAGGCCGAGCTGCTCGCGCCGGTAGGCGAGGAGGATCACGTAGAGGACGAGCGTGCCGCTGAGGTTCCCGACGATGATCCCGAGCGGCCCTTCCTTGTAGACGACCACCAGGATGACCGTGAGTGGGACGGTGATTGCGATGTTCGCGAGCGTGGCGATGGAGAACGCAACCGAGCGCTGCTCGGCACGGAAGAGGTTCGTCATCTGCGCGTAGTTGACGTTCGCCCAGAGCAGGACTCCCGTAGCGATGACGAGGCTCGCGCCGCTGCCGTGGAGATCCGGGCCGTTCTGCGTCACGCCGAACCAGCCGGCAATCTCGTGTGCGAGGACGACGCAGAGGAGGAGCCCGACCGTCGAATACGCCATCTGCGCCCAGAAGACCGTGCGGACGAGTCTGCGCCGATACTCGGGGTCCTTGTCCAGGAAGTAGAAGCGGATGAAGCCGTAGTTGGCGCCGCCTCGCAACAGGGTGACCGCCACTGCCATCGCGGCCATGAGGATCTCGATCCGGCCGTAGTCTCCCGGAGAGATGTAGCTCGTGTACAGCGGCAGCATCAAGACCGCAAGGAAGCGTGAGACGAGGCCGCCGACGCCGTAGATGAACGAATCTCGGGTCAGGCCGCGCAGCTGCGAGACAAGCGACTGAGGCTTCCCGTTCACGGCGCTCAAGGGTACGTAGACTCGCGGTCGATGACGGCCGGGGTCGAGATTCGCGAGCGCGTCGAGCGGCGGGCGCGGTGGGTTCTCGACACGCTTGGCGCGGGCGATTTCCGTCTCGGGGAGGACGTTCCGTTCCGGCCCGAAGCATGGGATCAGGTCGAGCGTGGCGAGCTGCCGCAAGGAGACGACTTGGCGGCGGCGTTCTTCCACCTCGCGCGGCTCGAGGAGCGTGGGGCGCCGCGCGACCCGCACGGCCGCTTCTTCGCCTCGTCGTCCTGCCTCGACCCGCTCGACCCGCCGCTCGAGCGGTTGCGGCGCGAGCTCGGGCTGCCGGCTCCGCGGTACGGAGGCGCGAAGTTCGCGGTCGCGCTGACGCACGACGTGGACGTGCCGTGGCGTTGGACGCGCATCGGCGTGCTTGGCGCCGCGGCGCGTCTCAAGGGGCATGCGCTGGCGGGTCGCGTGGGGCCCGCTCTCCACGAGGCGCGCGGCCTCGCACGCGTGCCGCTCCACCGGTTCCGCGGTAGCGACCCGAACTGGCGCTTCGCGGAGATCGCCGCCGAGGAGCGAGAGCACGGCTCGCGGTCGACGTTCTTCGTCATGGCGGGACACGGCCACCGTGCCGACGGCGCCGCGCCGGAGTCGTACGAGCGGCTGCGCCCGAAGCTCGTCGAGACGCTTGCCGACGCGGGGGCGGAGGTCGGCCTCCACGGGAGCTATCTCGCCGCCGACGATCTCGAGCGCCTTGCGCGGGAGCGCGCCCTTCTTGCGCAGCTGGACGGGCCGCTCCTCGGGCACCGCTACCACTACTTACGCGCCGATCCGCACCGGAATCTCGTGCCGCTCGCCAACATCGGCTTCAGCTACGACACCTCGCTCGGCTTCCCCGACGCCCTCGGCTTCCGGGCCGGGATCGCGCATCCATTCCGTGTGTGGGACGTGGCGCGCGACAAGCCCTCCGACCTGATCGAGGTGCCGCTCGCGGTGATGGATGCGACGCTGGCCGAGGAGCGCTACGAGGGGCTGTCGGCCCGGGCCGCGAAGCCGCGTGTGCTGGCGCTGCTCGATTGGGCCGCCGGGCACGGCGGCGGTTTCTCGATCCTCTGGCACCCGGAGCGCTTCGACGCGCCGAGTGCCCGCGGCTGGGACAGGCTCTATTTCGAGGTGATGGACGCCGTCCGTGAGCGGGGCGGCGTGTGCATGTCGGCCGGCGAGCTCGCCGCCGCCGCGGCCGAGCAACTGGGGCTTCCAGGGTCATAGCGTCACCCGTACACTCCGGCGGTGTCCGAGCTGGATGCGTCGCCGACGGAGCCGGTCCTCGAGTGGGACACGCCGCTGTTCCGCATGGCGCGCGCCCAGTACGAGCAGGCGCTTCCCTACGCGGGCATCTCGGACATGGTGGCCGAGCGGCTCTCGTTCCCCGAGCGCGCCGTCATCGTCAGCGTCCCGCTCCGCCGCGACGACGGCTCGATCGAGATCTTCCCCGGCTACCGCGTGCAGCACTCCACCGTGCTCGGGCCGACGAAGGGCGGGATGCGCTACGACCCGGAGGTCTCGCTCGGCGAGTGCGCCGCGCTCGCCACGTGGATGACGTGGAAGTGCGCGCTGCTGCGGCTTCCGTACGGCGGCGCGAAGGGGGGCATTCGTTGCGACCCTCACGCCCTCTCGTCACGCGAGCTCGAGAAGTTGACGCGCCGCTTCACCTCCGAGCTGATCCGGGACATCGGCCCGCAGACCGACATTCCGGCGCCCGACATGGCGACAAACGAGCACACGATGGCTTGGATGATGGATACGTACTCGATGCAGAGCGGCTACGCCGTTCCGGAGGTAGTGACCGGCAAGCCGATCTCGATCGGCGGCTCCGTCTTCCGGCGTGAGGCGACCGGAGCCGGCGTAGTGATGGTCGCCGAGCAGGCCTGCCGGCGTATGGGCTTCGAGCTGGCGGGACGCACGTCCGTCGTGCAGGGGTTCGGGAACGTGGGAGGCGTCGCGGCATCCGAGCTGCACGAGCACGGCTCGCGCGTGATCGCGGTCTCGGATGTGTCGGGGGGCGTGCACGACGAGCGCGGTCTCGATGTTCCCGCTCTCCACGCCTACGTCGCAGAGCAGGGGTCCCTCGCCGGGTACGACCGCTGCGAGCGGATCACGAACGAGCAGCTCCTCGAGCTCGAGTGCGACGCCCTCGTTCTCGCCGCCCGCGAGGATCAGCTCACCAGCGCGAACGCCGACCGCGTGCGCACGTCGCTTGTCGTCGAGGGCGCGAACGGCCCGACGACGATCGAAGCGGACGAGATCCTCGGTGAGCGCGGGATCCCCGTCGTGCCGGACATCCTCACGAACGCCGGCGGCGTCACGGTCTCGTACTTCGAGTGGGTACAGGATCTCGGCCGGCTGTTCTGGGATCGCGACGAGATCCGGCGCAAGCTTGCCGACATGATGGGCGACGCTCTCGACCGGGTCTACTCCGTCGCCGAGGACAAGGGGATCACGCTGCGTCAGGCGGCGATGGTCGCAGCGATCCGGGAAGTCGCGGCGGCGCTCGAGGCTCGCGGAATCTTCCCCTAACAGGCGAGAATGCCCACGATGTCCGCCGAGACCGTTCGCGATGCGATGGTGCCCGAGCCGACGACGCTCGGAGCCGAGGCCACTGCGCAGGAAGCGGGTCGCTGCTTTGCCGACAACGGAGAGGTGCGCGCGATCTTCGTCACGGAGGCAGATGGGTGTCTGCTCGGCGTCGTCACACGGAAGACGCTCGTGCGCGAGGTCGTCGCGGCGGGGCTCGAACCGCACGGGGTCACGCTGCGCGAAATCGCCGAGCCGCCGAACTTCACGCTGGACGCCGGTCTCGAGCTCGAGGGCGCCTTCCGCTTCCTCGAAGAGGAGGATCTGGAGCGGGTGCCCGTCGTGGAGCAGGGTGGCCGGCTTGTCGGCGTCCTCTCGCGTGCCGTCGTGCAGCGCCGCCTCGCCGAGGACGAGCCGCCCGATGGCGAGCCCGAGCGCGGCTCAGTCGTCCTCTAGCAGCAGGTGTAGGCGCCGGGAGGCGCAGCGCCCTCGTCCGGCTCCGGAAGCTCGGCGGCGGCGAGCGCCGCGCCGTCGAGGATGTCGTGCTCGCTGACGCGGATCGCTCCGAGCCCGTAGGCGTCGAGGATCCCGACGAGGATCGCGGCGCCGGCCACGATCACGAGAGCGCGCTCGGGCTCGAGAGCCGGCACGCGCCGCCGCTCCTCGAGTGGCATCGCCGCCAGCCGCTCCAGCTGCGCCAAGGCCCCGTCCCGCGTGAGGAGGTGTCCGTCCACGCGCTCGCGGTCGTACGCCTCGAGGCCGAGATCGAGCGCGGCGAGAGTCGTGATCGTCGACGCGACGCCGACCGCGTCCTCCGGCACGAGGTCCGGAAGGAGCCCGCGTGCCGCGTCGACGCTCGCCGCCGCGTCGTCCCCGTGGCGCTCCGTGAAGCGGACGGAACCCATCGGCAGGCTGGTGTGGAAGTTGCCGAGGACGAGTTCCGTCGAGCCGCCGCCGATGTCGACGAGCAGCGTTGAGGCGCCGAGCTCGCCGACGCCGCGCCGGGTCAGCTCCGCCTCCTCCTCGCCCGAAAGCAGCCGCGTCACGAAGCCGTAGCTCCACTCGATCTCACCGAGGAACGCCTCGCCGTTTTCCGCGTCGCGGACCGCGCTCGTGGCGACGAGGAGCGTCCGCTCGGCGCCGAGGGCCTCGGCGGTGCGGCGATAGTCCGAGAGAACGTTCCTGACGCGCGCGATCGGCACGGGGAGGAGCTTGCGGCGGGAGTCGACCCCTTCGCCGAGGCGCGTGATCCGCGATTCGCGATGCAGCTCCTTGATCCGGTTGCCCTCGACGTCGCCGACGACGAGTCGGGTGGTGTTCGTCCCCTGGTCGATTGCGGCGACGATCACACGCGCGCGACGACGACGACGGTGCCCCGGATCGCCCAGTCCCACATCGAATCGATCGTAACGACGGTGCTACAATCGGCGCCGCGACGCGGGGTGGAGCAGTCAGGTAGCTCGCCGGGCTCATAACCCGGAGGTCGCGGGTTCAAATCCCGCCCCCGCTATAGTAGGAAAGCCCCGCTCAGGCGGGGCTTTTCGTTTCTCGCTTATCGACTCGGCTCAAGTTTGTACCGGAGTTTGTGCCCGGCGCCCTGCTAGCGAGGGTTCTCTGATCAGTTGTTGCCAAGTAGAGCGTCAACCTCGGGCCGGACGGCGATGGCGACGCTATCAGCGGCGACCTGAGCGCGATTGTTGGCCGAACGAGGTATCAGCGGGTCAGGTGAGAGAGGGCCACTCGCCCAGACGAGTGGCCCTCCGACTTTCAGCTGGCTGTCACTTTGCGATCGGTTGCCAGGCGGGTGCTGCCTGGCTGTTCCGGCCGTGGGTCAGCTGACGCAGGCCAGTGCCGTCGGGCCTAATCAGCCAGAGGTGTGTCTTGCCGCGCTGCCACCGCACGAACACGATCCGTTTGCCGTTCGGTGACCAGGTCGCGCTGCCGCCGTTTCGGATGAGTAGGCGTGAATGGGCGCCGCCGGAATCTGCGAGGTAGAGATCCGTCAGGGCACAGCCGCAGCCCGTGCTTCGCCCAGTCATCTGGCTGATTGCCAACTGGGTGCCGTCCGGGGACCAGGCTGCGCAGCTCGCGCCCCTGACAAGCAAGTGCTGTCTTGTCCCGTCAGACTGCATCAGCCAGAGATCGCGGGCCGGCCAAGCTTCGCCGTAGCGGACAAAGGCGATCTGTCGACCGTCGGGAGACCACCTGGCGCAGTAGTCGCCGGACTCATTCTGAGTGAGCTGCTGCTCATTTCCGCCACTTGCGTTCATGAGCCAGATCCCGCCCTGGCAGTTCGGGTCGCAGTAGGGCTGGCTGCCGGAGAACGCGATCTGCCGGCCGTCGGGAGACCACGCCGGTTGCTCGTACACGTGTGCCCAGCTGTGGGTGATTCGATGGATGCGTCCGTCGCGAAGGCGGATCACGCTGATCTGCGCTGGATCTCTGCCGCCGCTCTGCAGCCAACCGTGGTACTCGACTGCCATGCGCTTCCCATCCGGTGACCAGGAGGGCATGTGCATGGACTGGTTCCGCGCCAGCAGCCGGTGCGCACCGGTGTTCACGTTCAGCAGTCGCACCCCATGCGTAAACGTCGATGAACTGTCTTCCGAATAGCCGATCCAGCTCGAGCTGCTCGCCGTTGCGGCGCTCGACACCGAACCGCCGAAGCTGAAAGCTAAGCCAACCGCAGCCCCAGCGGCCGCGAACACCAATAGTGCAAGCCTCGCGTGCATCGAACTGCCTCCCTCTGACCCCTCATCCTCTTAGCGGTGCGCTCGCAGCGCAGTCCCGCGCGCAACCGCGAGGAGCTCCCGTCGTCATCAGGTGTGCCAGCAGGAGTGCCGCAGCCAACCGGGAAAGCAAGCGCGAAGAGCCGCATCTCACTTCTCCTTCCAAGCCGACGTCTAGCAGGCGAAGAAGCTGGAGCCATCCGCGGATCCACGGATCGCGCTAGTCACGCCGAGGCGGCGCCGACACCTTGCTCGCCCCTCCTGCGAGCCTGTCGCTCAACCTTCTGGCGCTCCCGCTCCGCATACGCCTCCGGGTGCAACCGCCGGAACCGCGCCTCCCGACACTTCTCCCCACAGACGACACGCCGCCGTTCGGGTCAACTTCGAACACGCTGTCGTAGTTGGTGAAGCGGACGCTGACCCGCGTCCCGATCTTCATGCCCCGCCTGACTTCCTCAGCGCGCGGGGTCGTCGTCGGCGATCTCGACTTCGAAGTCAGCCCGACCGGCCGCTGGTGGCCATGAACGCTTGCTCGCCAAACGATTCGAAGACGAGGCGCCCGTTCTCGACGTACCGCTGGGCGTCACGGACGTAGCGGCGGTCGCTGCGGCGCAGGGCGACGGTGTGCAGCTCCGCGGTCTTGGGCACATTCCGATGGTGCCACGCGCGTCGTCTCGTGTCGCCTAGCGCGACAACTCTCTACCGACCTTTCTACCCGCCTAGGGTGATCTGAGGTGATCGAGCGTCAGTTGATGACGCTCAGCTATGCGGGGAGCATCCGGCGTGACGTGCTCTGACCGTTCTCATAACCCGGAGGTCGCAGGTTCAAATCCTGCCCCGCTACTGAGAAGGCGCCGGAGACGGCGCCTTTTCTCGTGGGTCCGAGAGTTCCATCGTGGGCCTACTTGCTTCCGCTCCGTTCGCCCGCTGAAATGTCGCCGTGCCTCGGTTGCGGCTCCTGTGGCAAGAGATCTCGCTCCCGCAGCGCCTGCTGATCGCGTCGGCGCTGAGCTACGGAGGCGTCTTCGCGCTCCTCCTCGCGTTCGGTCGTCCGGGCCTCGGCATAGGGGGAGGATTCTTCGTGCCGGTGATCCTCGCCGCCGCGGCGACGAGTGCGCCTGAGGGCGCGCTCGCAGGCGTCGGCGCACTCTTCCTCTACGAGCTCGCAATCCATGGCGGACTGACCTGGGCTGACTTCGAAAACGTGTCCGCACTGACCCGTTTCGTTAGCTACGTCGCTGCCGGCGTTGTCGTCGGCTACCTCGCACAGCGCGCCCGCCGGATGCTGGCGCAGAGCCTGTTCGTGCTCGAAGACCTCGTCGAACTGGCGCACGGCCGCCTCGACGAGATCGAGCAGCCGGTGGATACGCGCCGCTAGGCGATTCCGAACGTCTGCGCGAGCAGAAAGACGTTCAAGCCGCCGATCAGCGCAGCGATCGCGACGGCGGCGACGGTCGTCGAGCGGCGATTCACGTGAACGCCCATCACGTCTCGCCGGCTCGTCAGTAGCACCAGCGGGACGAGGGCGAAGGGGATCCCGAAGGAGAGCACGACCTGGCTGAGCACGAGCGCCCGGGTGGGACTGACGCCCACGGCCAGCACTATCAGCGCGGGCACCATCGTCAGCGCGCGCCGCGCGAACAGCGAGATCCGCAGATTCACGAAGCCGGCCATCACGACCTGGCCCGCGTAGGTGCCGACGCTCGAGGAGGAGGCGCCGGAAGCGAGCAGCGCAACCGCGAAGGCGAGTGCCGCTGTGCCGCCGACGAGGTGGGAGAAGCCCGCGTGCGCCCCGCGGATCGTGTCGACGTGCGACCACCCGGGCGTGTCGTGGAAGAGCTTCGCGGCGACCGCGAGCATCGCCATGTTCACGAGGCCGGCGATGCCGAGCGCGACGATCACGTCGATCCGCTCGAAGCGGAGGACTCGCTTCCGCTCCGCCTCGTTCCGCACGGGTGTCCGTCCCTTCGTCAGCGCCGAGTGGAGGTAGATCGCGTGCGGCATCACGGTGGCGCCGATGATCCCGACCGCGAGGTAGAGCGAGTTCGAGCCGCTCAGATGCGGAATCAGCCCGTTCGCGGCACCGCTCGCCGACGGCCCGATCTTCACCGTCTCGTAGAGGAAGCCGAGCAGGATCAGCCCGAGCAGCCCGGTGATCGCGAGCTCGAAGCGCCGGAAGCCGTGGCGCTGCAGCTCGAGGAGCGCGAAGGCGATGACGCCGGTGATGAAGCCGGCGGGGAGGAGGGGCACGTGGAAGAGGAGGTTGAGCCCGAGCGCCGCGCCGAGGAACTCCGCGATGTCGGTCGCCATGGCCATCGCCTCGGCCTGGAGCCAGAGGCCCCACGCGACCGGACGCGGGTAGTGATCGCGGCAGAGCTCCGGCAGGTTGCGGTCGGTGACGATTCCGAGCTTCGCCGAGAGGTACTGGATCAGCATCGCCATCAGGTTCGCGGCGAGCACGACCCAGAGCAGGAGGTAGCCGAAGCGTGCGCCGCCCTGGATGTTCGTCGCGAAGTTGCCCGGATCGACGTACGCGATGGCGGCGACGAAGGCGGGCCCGAGCATCGCCAGCGACGCTCGCAGCGGGCCGCGCTCGAGGAGGACGTGGAACGGCTTGGCGCCACGCCGGAAGGTCGTGTACGTCTCGGCCTGTTCCGTCGTCACGCGTTTCCTTCCCGCTCCACCCGCATCGCGCGGGCGAGCGTGGCCCCGAGGACGTGCACGTCTCCACCCGCCCGGACGAAGAGCGGCCCGTCGAAGGGTTGCCGCTCGACGAGCTCGAGACGTGTGCCGGGAACGATGTGGCGCTCGCCGAGGAAGCGGAGCATCTCGGGATCTGTGTCCGAGACGCGCACGAAGGTGGCCGTCTCCCCGGGCTCCAGCTCGGCGAGTGCCGGCGCGTCCGTCTCGGCGAGCTTGAGCTCACGGCTCGGAATCGGATCGCCGTGCGGGTCGACCGTCGGGTCGCCGAGCTTGGTCGCGATCAGCTCCTCGAGCTCCTCGGAGAGCGCGTGCTCGAGAACCTCTGCCTCGTCGTGCACCTCGTCCCAGGTCATGCCGAGGCTCTCGACGAGGAACAGCTCGACCAGCCGGTGGTGGCGGATCACCTCGAGCGCGACGCCGCGGCCGCGCTCCGTCAGGCGGGCGCCCCGGTAGCGCTCATGCTCGACGAGGCCGAGATCGGAGAGCTTGCGCAGCATTCCGGAGACCGAGGCAGGGCGGACCTCGAGCAGGGCGGCCAGGTCGTTGGTGGAAGCGGCGCCGTGGCGCGACTCGAGGGTGTAGATCGCCTTCGCGTAGTCCTGGACCGCGACAGTGAGGTCGTGGGCATCACGAACGGGAAGTTGAGCCATACCTAAATTCTAGATTAGGTAGTGATTTTGAGCAAACGGATCCGCGCGGGCACCGATGTTGCGCCTCTCGGGTGCTGCAACGGTGCGGATAAACGAAACCGGAGGTGTGCGATGAAGACGATCGTGGCGTACGAGTCCTGGTTCGGGAACACGCGCCGGATCGCAGAGGTGGTTGCCGGCGTGCTCTCCGCGGCCGGGGAGGTGCAGGTCGTCTCCGTCGACGACCCGATGCCGTCGATTCTCCATGTCGATCTGATCGTCATCGGCGCACCGACGCACGTGCACGGCCTCTCGAACAAGCCGTCGCGCGAAGGCGCGATCCAACAGCGCGGAGGCATCGGCGAGGCCGGGATCGGCGCCCGCGGTTGGATCGAGGAGCTTCCGCTCTGCGGGGGCCCGCGTGTGGCCGTGTTCGATACTCGCGCGCACAAGCCCGAGCTGTTCGTCGGCTCGGCGGCGCACAAGATGGCCACGCGGCTGGAGAGGCGCGGCTACAAGCTGGCGGTCGAGCCCGAGAGCTTCTTCATCGAGGGCACGCCCGGCCCGCTCGAGAAGGGCGAGCTCGAGCATGCAGTGGAGTGGGGGAAGCTGCTTGCGAACGAGGTGATGGCCACAGCGGCATGACCGTCACGTGCGCGACCGCGCGAAGCTCGTCGTTCGGTTCCGCTAACCTTACGTAAACGTTAGGTTGGTGGAAAGGGGCCGCTCGCGCGAATGCACCTGCGGAAGCTCGACTACAAGTGGGTGGCGCTCTCGAACACGACGCTCGGGACGCTGCTCGCCATGATCAACAGCTCGATCCTGCTGATCGCGCTGCCTGACATCTTCCGCGGGATCGGTATCGATCCGCTCCAGCCGGGCAACACGAGCTATCTCCTCTGGCTGCTCCTCGGCTTCCTCGTCGTGCTCGCCGTCCTGCTCGTCAGCCTCGGCCGGCTCGGGGACATGTACGGCCGGGTGCGGATGTTCAACCTCGGTTTTGCTGTCTTCACCTTTTTCTCGATCCTGCTCTCGGTCACGTGGCTGCACGGCGGCGCAGGCGCGCTCTGGCTGATCCTGATGCGCGTCGGGCAGGGAGTCGGCGGCGCGCTCGTCTTCGCCAACTCGAGCGCGATCCTCACCGACGCGTTCCCGCACGACGAGCGCGGTCTCGCGCTCGGCATCAACAGCGTCTCGATGGTCGTCGGCTCGTTTCTCGGGCTCGTGCTCGGGGGCGTGCTGGCGCCGTTCGAATGGCGGCTCGTCTTCGTCGTCTCGGTGCCGGTCGGCCTCGTCGCGACGGTCTGGTCGTATCGATCGCTGCGCGAGATCGGCATCCGCAAGCCCGGGAAGATCGACCGGTGGGGCAACCTCACGTTTGCCGCTGGGCTCGTCCTGCTGATGGTCGGCATCACGTACGGGATCCAGCCGTACGGCTCGCACACGATGGGGTGGACCTCGCCGCTCGTGCTCTCGTGCCTCCTCGGCGGCCTCGCACTGCTCGCGCTCTTCTGCGCGGTCGAGATGAAGGTCGAGGAGCCCATGTTCCATCTCGACCTCTTCCGCATCCGCGCGTTCGCGGCCGGGAACCTCGCCGCGCTGCTCGCCGCAATGGCGCGCGGCGGCCTCCAGTTCATCCTCATCATCTGGCTGCAGGGGATCTGGCTCCCCGAGCATGGCTACGACTTCGCACGGACGCCGCTCTGGGCGGGGATCTACATGCTGCCCCTGATCGGAGGCCTGCTCGTCGCGGGGCCTGCGTCTGGCTGGCTCTCCGACCGCTTCGGTGCGCGGCCGTTCGCAACGGGCGGCGTGCTCGTTGCGGCGGCGAGCTTCGCGCTCCTGATCGTTCTGCCGGTGGACTTCGGCTACGTCTGGTTCGCGCTGATCCTGCTCCTGAACGGGATCGGGATGGGCCTCTTCCAGTCGCCGAACACCGCCGGCGTGATGAACTCACTGCCACCGGCGCAGCGCGGCGCCGGCGCGGGAATGCTCGCGACGTTCAACGTCTCGTCGAGCGTGCTCTCGATCGGCGTCTTCTTCACGCTGATGATCGTCGGGCTCGCAAGCGGGTTGCCGCACGCCACGCAGTCCGGGCTGGTCGCGCACGGCGTATCCCCTGCGGACGCGACGCGGATCTCGCACCTGCCACCCGTCGCCACGCTCTTCGCTGCGTTCCTCGGCTACAACCCGGTGAAGACGCTGCTCGGGCCACACGTGCTGCACCATCTGTCGCCCGCGAACGCGCACGCCCTGACCGGCCGCGGCTTCTTCCCGCACCTCATATCGAGCCCGTTCCACACCGCACTCGTCTACGCCTTCGTCTTCGCAATCGTCGCGTGTGTCGTCGCCGCCGCCGCCTCGCTGATGCGCGGTGGGAAGTACGTCCACGCCGATGCGGTGGCGGTCGATCCCTTCGATGTGGAGGAAGCAGCGTGAGTGCCACCGTTCTCCGCATCGGGGAGGTCGCGCAGCGCGTAGGCGTCACTCCTCGCACGATCCGCTACTACGAGGAGCTCGGGCTGCTCGGCTCGGCGAGCGCTCGCGACAAGGGCGCGCACCGGACGTACGCCGAGGCGGACGTCGGCCGGCTGCAGGAGCTGATCCGGCTCCGCGACCTGCTCGGCCTGACGCTCGAGGAGCTCCTCGAGCTCGCCGAGGCCGAGGAGGCCCGCGCCGTACTGCGCGGCCGGTGGGAGGAAGACCCGAGTGACGAGGAGCGGCTTCGCATCGTGGAGGAGGCGATCCCGCACGTCGAGCGACAGCTCGCGCTTGTTCGCGGACGCCAAGCGACGCTCGACGAGTTTGCGCGCGAGCTCGAGACGAAGCTTCGCCGTCTGCGCCGGCGGCACCGCGAGCTTTCGAGTTAGACCACGGAGACGAGGACGCTCTGAAGCGTCTCGTCGTCGTGCGCCCAGTGCAGCGTGCTCCACGGGCTCGGGAGCGGCTCCGCCCGTCTGGCCTGGAGGCGAGCCGCC
>DASSLB010000173.1:0-3812 GCA_035689945.1 Gaiellaceae bacterium
GGACGGCGTCGAGCCGGACTTCAGCGACGCGAGCCTCGAAAACGTCGCGGTCTGGCCGGGCGAGGAGCCGCTCGAGGAGGTTACGGCCGAGACTCGGGAAGCTGTCGTGCCCGCCATGGAGGAGTCCGCGTTCTGGGGCAATGGCGGCGCGCGCGACTTCGACTGGGGCGACTAGCCTGCTCGCACGAGCTTGCGACGGCTAGAGCACGCTCGCTACCAGTTCTAGAGGGGACAGACTCGGCGGTTTGCGGCCGCCTCGCGGAGTTTCGGCAGTGTCGGCGGCGCCGGGATCAGATCGAGGGCGGAATCCGGCATCTCGAGCACGTTCCGGGCCTGCTCGGACGAAGCATCGGGACGCGCGATCACTCGGACGAGTGACGGGCGCAAGGCGCGTCCACACCGATGCCTGATTCGTCTGTGGCGATCGTTTCTCGGGAGTTCGAACGGTGCACTTGAAACGCAATCGAGTGGGGGATCTGTGGTAGTCCGGCCGAACCATCTTCGGCTGCTCGAGGACGGCCCACCCAGCGATCCGACCCTCGTCGAGTCGTACCGGCGCCTCGCTGACGTCTTCCACGAGGTCCTCGCCGAGCAGAGCCTCGACGCGCTTCTTGTCCGCATCGCCGACGCCGTCGCCGACCTGATCCCGCTCGACACGCTGACGATCTATGAGGCAGACGAGGCGAAGTACGTGCTGAAGCCGGTGTTCGTCCGCGACAAGTACGCCGACGAGATCATGCGTACGACGATCAGCTTCGCCGAGGGCATCACTGGCTGGGCGACCCGAAACCGCGAGGCGGTGCTCACGAACCAGGCGCATCTGGACCCGCGCGTACGCACCGTCCCAGGAACCCCACTCGAGCCCGAGGCCCTGATCTGCGTCCCGCTGATCGCGCGTGGCCAGCTGAAGGGGGCGCTCAACATCTACCGCGAAGGCGACGCTGTTGCCTTCAGCGAGACGGAGTTCGAGATCGCGAAGCGGTTCGGGGATGCGGCCGCTCTCGCGCTGGACAACGCACAGGTCCGCGAGCGCCTCGAGCATCAGGCCCGCACGGATTCGCTCACCGGCCTCTTCAACCACAGCGTCTTCTACGAGCGTCTGTTGCAGTCGCTCCAGGAATCGAGCCGCACGCAAGCCCCCCTCGCCGTTCTCATGCTCGATATCGACGACTTCAAGCGCGTCAACGACGTCCACGGTCACGCCGTCGGCGACGAGCTGCTGCGCTTCCTCGCCGAAGCGCTGCGGGCGATCGTCCGGCCGGAGGACTCCATCTGCCGGCTCGGCGGCGAAGAGTTCGCCGTCGTCATGGATGACTGCAACGGCGAAGACGCGATTCGCGTCGCCGAGCGGGTGCAGAACCGCCTCGCCAGCGTCGACTTCCCCGGCATCGGCTACATGACCGTGTCTATCGGGCTCGCGCTCGGCCCCGAGCACGCGATGAACCCGCGCGAGCTCGCAGCGTGCGCGGAAGCGGCGATGATGACGGCGAAGGCGCAGGGGAAGAACCAGGTGATCCTCTACGCCGAGGACGCGACGGAACGGCCCCACGCGCCGGGCGTCGAGCGCGACGTGCGCTCGATCGCCCACCTCAAGATGCTGCAGAGCCTGACCGGGAAGCTCAATCGCCTGGCCGACGTGCGGGAGATCGGCGACGCGATCGCTGCTGAGCTCCGCTCGCTCGTCGACTACCACAACTGCCGTGTCTTCGTCTGCGACGGAGACGAGCTGCTCCCCGTGGCATTTCTCGGTGACCTGAGCTCCAATACCGAGTCCCTCGCGCTCGACCTTCTGCGGATTCGTGTCGGCGAGGGAATCACCGGCCGATGTGCCGAGCTCGGCGAGTCGATCGTGGTCGCCGACGCGGCGAATTGCGAGTTCGGACGGCAGATCGAGGGCACCGACCCGATCGAGGAGTCGCTTCTTGCAGTCCCGCTTCGCTACGGGACACGCGTCGTCGGCGTCATCGTCGTCTCTAAGCTCGGCCTGGATCAGTTCGACGAGGACGACGTTCGGCTGCTCGAGGTGCTCGCGGGCCACGCGGCCGTGGCGGTCGAGAACGCGAGCCTGTACGAGTCGGCCCGCCGCGAGGCCGAGAGCGCAACGTCGTTGCTCGAGTTCGGCCGCGAGCTCGCGACGCTCGTCGACCTCGAGGACATCGCCGGGCGGGTGACCGAGCTATCCGCGGAGATCATCGAGAGTCGCCAAACGTCCTTCTACTTCGCCACGGACGGCAGCCTTCGGCTACGGGCAGAGTATGGCCATCCGTCGGAGATGGCGACAGAGCTTGCCGCGCGGCCGCTACCGCTCGAGGCGCTCGACGCCGACCGCGACCCGTACATCGCGGAGCCGCACGACTATGAGCCGTTCATCGGCGAAGCGCCCGTTCCCGGCGGTCGCTATGCCGTGGCCCCCTTCACGATCGACGGCCGGGCCGGCTGCCTCGTCGCCCTCGTCGAGCGGGAGGACTTCGGGGATCGCGAGCTGCGGCTGCTCGGCGGGCTTGCACAGCAGGCCAAGCTGGCGATCGCGAACGCGTCGAGTTACGAGGGCCTGGAGCGGACGTTCGTCTCCACGGTCGAGGCTCTCGCCAACGCACTCGAGGCGAATGACGAGTACACCTCGACCCACGCGCGCTGGATCACCGATCTCTCGCTGCGGGTCGGGCAGGAGCTCGGCCTCGACGAACGCGCGCTCAAGCGCCTCGAGCTCGGCGCGCTCCTGCACGACATCGGAAAGATTGGCATCCCGAGCGACGTGCTCGCGAAGCCCGGCCGGCTCACCGCGGACGAGCGGAAGCTCGTGCAGACGCATCCGGTGCTCGGCGAGCGGATCATCGCTCCGATCGACCGGCTCCAGTCCGTGCGTCCCATCGTCCGCCACTGCCACGAGCGCTGGGACGGCCGCGGCTATCCGGACGGCGTCGCCGGCGAAGACATCCCGCTCGAGTCGCGCATCATCTTCGTCTGCGACGCGTATCACGCGATGACAACCGATAGGCCGTACCGCCGTCGTCTCAGCCATCGCGAGGCCGTGCGCCGGCTCGACGAGGCGTCGGGAACCCAGTTCGATCCGGACGTCGTCGAGGTTGCGCTGCGGGTTCTCGAGCTTCCCGCCGAGGAGCTCGAGCCGGGCAGCCCCGACGCGCCGGACGCGGCGTAACTAGCCCGCTGCTGCGAGCTCCGGCTCGCCGCCCTCGAGCGTGTGAGCAAGCCGGCGGAACGGCCCGTCGACCTTGAGGAGCTCGCGCTCGTTGCCGCGCTGAACGACCTGCCCGTTCTCGACGACGAGGATCTCGTCGGCGCGCCGGACCGTGGACAGGCGGTGGGCGATGATGATCGACGTGCGGCCCTGGAGGAGTCGGTCGAGAGCCTGTTCGATCAGGACCTCGGTGGGACGGTCGATGTTCGACGTGGCCTCGTCGAGGACGAGGATGCGTGGGTCGGCGAGCAGCGCGCGGGCGATCGAGATGAGCTGGCGCTCGCCAGCCGAAAGGCCCGCTCCGCCCTCTCGCACTTCGTGCTCAAGGCCGCCGGAAACCCGGGCCGCAACCCGATCGACCCCCACGGCGGCTGCCGCAGCCTCGACCTCCTCGTCCGTCGCATCCGGCTTCGCGAAGCGAATGTTCGACGCGATCGTGCCGCTGAACAGGAACGGATCCTGCAGCACGACACCCAGCTGGCGCCGGTACGAGCGGAGCTGGACATCGCGCAGGTCGTGCCCGTCGACGCGCACGGCTCCCTGGTCGGGGTCGTAGTGACGGCCGATCAGCCGGGCGAGCGTCGACTTCCCGTGGCCAGACTCGCCGACGAGC
>DASSLB010000174.1:0-18663 GCA_035689945.1 Gaiellaceae bacterium
GCCGGCGACGCTCTGCTCGTCGACGTCTACGAGCGACTGCGCGGCGAGCTGCGCGCCAGCGACCTGCTGTTCCGCTGGGGTGGGGAGGAGTTCGTCGTGCTCGCCCCGCATGTCGAGCGCGCCGAGCTCGTCGAGTTCGCCGAGCGATTGCAGCTCCTGCTGGCGGGCCGCCCGTTCTGGATCGACGGGAAGCCGCGCACGATCACGGCTTCGGTCGGGGCCGTGCTCCTCGAGGACGACCGTCCCGCCGAGGTCGCCCTGGAACGAGCCGGGCGGCTCGTGAAGCGGGCCAAGTTGACTCGCAACACCGCCGTGGTGGACTCGGCAGTCCCGAAGCCGTCTTCTCCGGCACTCCGGCCGAGGGAGGACGACCGAAGGGTCGAGCGTTACCTGGCCGCTCGGTAGACACGGATCACCCTCAGGAAAGCTAACGGACTCGGCGGCTTCTAAGCCTCGCTCGGAGGACATCCGTCCGGCCGAGCGAGCCCGCGCGCGGCGTGAGTCTGGCCGCGAGCTTGTGAGGCGGGCTTGCGGTGGCACTACGGCTTTTCCGCAAAGACGATCAGCAGAGGCCGCGATGCCATCGAGCGGTGCGCCAGGGAGTCTGTCCCTGTTAACCAACTCCCGAGGAAGGGAGAATGGTGATTACCGCGCGAGGAAGGAGAGGGAGATGAGGAGACTCGTTTCGCGGTCAAGGGCCTTGCCGATGGTGGTCGTGGCGCTTGTTGCGGTCGCCGGGCTCACGATTGCAGGGTCCGTCAACGCCAAGACCGCCTCGACCGGCGCGGCCAAGGCGAAGCCCCTGGTTGCTCTGCTCTGGCCGGAGAACGTGACGCCGCGCTGGGAGGGCAACGATAAGCCGATCATCACGCGGCAGCTGAAGAAGCTGATTCCCGGCGTGAGGGTCGACAGCCTGAACGCTCTCAACAAGCCGACCACGCAGCAGACGCAGGCCGAGGCCGAGCTCGCCAAGGGGGCGAAGGTCCTGGTGGTCGCTGCAATCGACGGGAAGTCCTTCGCCACGGTCGTGAACGCGGCGGCGAAGCAACACGTACCCGTGATCGCCTATGACCGCCTGATCAACAGCAAGAAGCTCGCCTACTACGTGTCGTTCAACAGCGTAACGGTGGGCAAGGTCGAGGCGGGCTGGATGAAGTCGCACATGAAGGCCGGAGCCCAGATCGCGATCATCAACGGGTCGACGACGGACGCCAACGCGCACTTCGTCAATACGGGGATCCACAAGGTCCTCGACCCGGAGTTCACGTCGGGCAATTTCGTCAAGGTCGGAGAGGAGTGGACACCCGGGTGGGATCCGCCCACGGCTCAGCGTGAGATGGAGCAGATCCTCACCAAGGCGAATAACAAGGTGGACGGCGTCGTCTCCGCGAACGACGGCATGGCGGGCGGCATCATCGCCGCTCTGAAGGCGCAGGGCCTCCAGGGCAAGGTGCCGACCACCGGGCAGGACGCCTCGCTCGAGGGGATCCAGAACATCATCCTTGGCTACCAGGGCGTGACCGCGTTCAAGGACATGCGCCTGCAGGCGAAGGCGGCGGCGAAGATCGCAGCGGCGATTCTGAAGCACAAGAAGCCGACTAACATCAACGGCACGATCAAGGTCGGGGCGAAGAAGATCCCGTCCGTGTACCTGCCGGTCGTCGCGATCGACAAGTCCAACTTGATGACGCTCGTCACCGACGGGTGGATCAAGAGCCAGTACGGCGGACTTGGGAAGGTCTGCGCCGGACTGCCGAAGGTCAGCATCTGCAAGTAGGGGCTGGCCCTGGCGACTGAGCTCAACGGCGAAAGGGGCGGCGGTACTGCCGCCCCATCGCCTGCGAGCGCGCCGCTGCTCGAGCTGCGGGGGATCTCGAAGAGCTTCGGCGCCGTGCAGGCGCTCACGAATGTGGACTTCGAGGTCTACGCCGGCGAGGTCGTCGCTCTCGTGGGAGACAACGGGGCCGGCAAGTCGACGCTGATCAAGTGCATCTCGGGGGCGCATCTCCCCGACACGGGGACGATCTCCCTCGAGGGTGAGGAGGTGAAGATCCGCGTGCCGAGCGACGCCACGCGGCTCGGAATCGAAACTGTCTACCAGGATCTCGCTCTCTGCGACAACCTCCACGTCGTGGCGAACATGTTCCTCGGACGGGAGGGCGCGACGCCCCCGCTGGTCGGACCGATGCCGGAGCTGGCGATGGAGAAGCGTTCGCTCGAGGTGCTCGAGACACTGCACGTGACGACCATCTCGAGCGTCCGGCAGCGGGTCGCATCTCTCTCCGGCGGCCAGCGGCAGTCGGTCGCCATCTCGCGGGCGGTGATGTGGAGCGCCAAGGTGGTCGTCCTCGACGAGCCGACGGCGGCGCTCGGCGTGGCTCAGACGGAGCAGGTGCTCGCGCTCATCCGGCGTCTGCGGGAGCGAGGACTCGGCATCGTCGTCATCACGCACAACCTGCACGAGGTCTTCGAGATCGCGGACCGGATCATCGTGCTGCGGCTCGGCCGCCGGGTAGCGACTTTCACGCACGAGGGTACGACGCCGGAGGACGTCGTCGCTGCCATCACAGGCGCTCGCCAGGAGGCTGCCCCATGAGCAAGACGAGCGCCCCCGCCCCTCAGGGCACGTTGACCGGAGGCACCCGCACGGTCAGCGACTACACATGGTCGAGGCTGCGCGAGGGCGAGCTCGGGCACCTGCCGACACTGCTCGGCCTGGTCGCGATCTGGGTCTACTTCCAGAGCCGGCAGCCGACGTTCCTCTCGGCGCGGAACCTCTCCAACCTCGTGCTCCAGATCGGCGTCACCGGCACGCTCGCGGTGGGGATCGTGCTCGTGCTGCTGATGAGCGAGATCGACCTCTCCGTGGGATCGGTTTCGATCCTCTGTTCGGCCGTGGTCGGGAATGTCGTCGTCAACCAGGGCTGGGCCTGGTACTGGGGCATCGTGCTGATGCTCGTCGTCGGGGCGGCGATCGGCGCCTTCCAGGGCTTCTGGTTCGCCGCCGTCGGTGTCCCCTCGTTCGTGGTCACGCTCGCGGGGCTGCTCGGGTGGCAGGGCGTCCAGCAATGGGTGCTCGGCACGACCGGGACGATCAACGTCTTCGACCCGCACATCGGGGCGATCGCGACGACGACGCTGCCCGCCGCCTGGGGCTGGGCGCTCGCGGGCGGCGGGTCGGTCGTCTATGCGGTGACGCGCATCCAGGAGCAGCTGCGGCGGCGGCGGGCGGGTTTGCCGGCGAAGCCGCTCGCCGTGGTCGGCGCCCGCACCGTCCTCGTCGCGGCCCTCGCGCTCCTCGTGGTCGCGGTCCTCAACGGCGACCTGGACGGCTTCTGGGTCCTCGGAAAGGCCGTCTTTCTCAACAAGGGCGTTCCCACGCCCGGCGTGATCCTGCTCGGTCTCGTCCTGTTCTTCGCCTGGCTCACGACGCGCACCGAGTTCGGCCGCTACGTCTACGCGATCGGCGGCAACCCGGAGGCAGCACGGCGCGCGGGGGTCAACGTGACAGCGATACGTATCGCGGCCTTCTCGCTCTGCGCCCTGCTCGCCTCGATTGCGGGCCTGATCCAGACCTCGCGGCTGGCGGCAGCGAGCCAGGCGATCGACCCGGGGCAGGTCACGCTCGAGGCGATCGCCGCGGCCGTGATCGGCGGCACGAGCTTGTTCGGCGGTCGTGGCAACATCTGGTCGGCGCTCCTCGGTGCGCTCGTGATCGGCAGCGTCTCGAACGGCCTCGACCTCGACGGGCAGCAGCCCTACGTGAAGCTGATCGTCGAGGGAGCGATACTGCTGCTCTTCCTCACGATCGACGCTCTCGCGCGCCGCTGGCGGGCTGCGGCGGGCCGTAGTTGATCGACGGAGGGAGGTTTGGGATGAAGACGAGTCTCGGGATCTGGGCATTCGGCCCGATGGTGACGCGCTTTGTTCCGGCCGGCTACCAGCCCGGTCACGCGGCGGAGTCGACCGAGCAGCGCGTGCGTCGGGCAGTCGAAGGGCTGGGCGACCTCATCGACGACTACGAATTCCACTATCCGCAGGAGCTCTCGCCCGAGAACCTCGACGAGGTGCGCGGGGCGCTCGATGGCCACGGCGTCTACTGCATCGCGAGCGGTCTCCATCTCGACCCCCGCTTCGGTAAGGGAGGCCTCTCGTCGCCGGACGACCGCGTCCGCGACGAGGCGCTCCAGCGCACGCTCGCAGCCGCGGACTTCGCCGGCGAGCTGGAGGCGAACTTCATCGTCTGGCCCGGGATCGAGGGATACAACTATCCGTTCCAGACGCCCTACGCCGAGAGCTGGTCGCGCTTCATCGACGGCGTCGGCCAGGCGGCGCAGCGCTGCAAGGAGCACGGCGTGCTCCTCTTCCTCGAGCACAAGAACTCCGAGCCCGCCATGAAGATCCTGATGCGGAACGTCGGCATGACGTTGCACGTGATCCACACGCTGCGCGCGCAAGGCGTCGACAACGTCAAGGTCAACATGGACTGGCAGCACCTGTTGATGAACGGGGAGAACCTGGGCGAATATGTAGCGCTGCTCGCTTCCGAGGGCTTGCTCGGACACCAGCACGCCAACTCCGGCTGGGGCACCTTCGACGACGACAACATGGTCGGCACGACGGCGTTCATGGAGACGCTGGAGCTCGCGCTCGAGCTCCGGCGCGCCGGCTACGGCGAACACGGCGAGCGGCTCGGCTTTGATCTCTACCCTTATACGGAGGACGCAGTGGCGGCCGTCCGGAGGTCGGTCCTGCAGTGGCGCTTCATCTGGAACGTGGCCGGCCGGATCGACGAGACGGCGCTGCGCGAGGCGCAGCAGGCGAAGGATGCCGTCCGCGCGTACGAGCTCGTCTACGCGGCGCTCGGCGCCTGAGCGATGGACGCACTCGTCGGTGTCGACGTCGGAACCACCGGCGTCAAGGCGCTCGCCATCTCGCTGGCCGGCGAGGTGCTCGCGCGCGCCGAGGAGGCATATCCGCTGTCGACGCCGCGGCCCGGCTGGAGCGAGCAGGACCCGGCGGACTGGGCGCGGGCGACCAACGCCGCACTCGCAGGGCTCGGCGTCGAGCCGCGTGCGATCGGAGTTTCCGGCCAGATGCACGGGCTCGTCTGCCTCGACGACCGCGGCAGGCCGCTCCGTCCGGCGATTCTCTGGAACGACCAGCGGACTGCCGACGAGTGTGCGGAAATCGAGGCCCGCGTCGGACGCGACCGTCTGGTGGCTCTGACCGGGAACGCCGCCCTCCCGGGCTTCACGGCGCCGAAGCTGCTCTGGCTGCGCGCGCACGAGCCGGGTGTGTACACGCAGATCGCGCACGTTCTCCTGCCGAAGGACTACGTTCGCCTGCATCTCACCGGCGAGCGCGCGACCGACGTCTCCGACGCCTCCGGCACGCTTCTCTTCGACGTTCCCGGCAGGCGCTGGAGCGAGGAGGTGCTCGCTGCGCTGGAGCTCGACCCGTCGTGGCTACCGCCGGCGCTCGAGTCGCCGGAGGTTTCCGGCTACGCGAAGGGCGGCATCCCCGTCGCGGCAGGCGCAGGCGACCAGGCTGCGGGCGCACTCGGAGTCGGGGTCGACCGCGTGGGTCCTCTCTCGGTGGTGCTCGGCACGTCGGGTGTGGTCTTTGCCACCTTGCCGGAGTTCGCACACGACCCCGCGGGACGGGTGCACGCGTTCTGTCACGCTGTCCCCGGGGCCTGGCACGCAATGGGCGTGATGCTGTCCGCCGCAGGATCGCTCAGCTGGCTGCGCGATGCGCTTGTGCCCGGTTCCTCGTACGAGCAGCTGCTCGACGAGGCGGCGCGCTGGGCGCCGGGCGCGGAGGGCGTGAGCTTCGCGCCCTACCTTGCCGGCGAGCGTACGCCGTACGCGGACCCCGAGGCGCGGGCAGCGCTCGTCGGCCTTTCGCTGCGTCACGATCGCGGGGCCGTCGTGCGCGCCGTGCTGGAGGGGGTCGCCTACGGGATGCGGGACTCCCTCGAGCTTCTCCGGCAGCTCGGGGTCGGCGCCGAGAGCGCGCGGATATCCGGCGGCGGCGCCCGGAGCGGGCTCTGGGTGCAGATACTCGCATCCGTGCTCGGGCTGCCCCTCGAGCGGACGGCGGTACAGGAGGGGGCCGCGTTCGGCGCTGCGCTGCTCGGTGGCGTCGCCTCGGGCGTCTTCGCCGACGTGCACGAGGCGGTCGACGCGTGCGTCCACGTGCACGAGACCATCGGGCCGGACGGGGACTGGGCTGCCGCGTACGAGGCCGGCTACGCGAGATTCCGCAGGCTCTATCCCGCATTGCGACCACTGGAGGAACCATGAGCACCCTGGCAGGCAGAGTCGCCCTGGTCACCGGGGCGAGCCGCGGCATCGGCGCGGCCGTGGCGCGCGCGTTGCACGAGCGCGGCGTCCGGCTCGCACTCGCATCTCGTAGCGGCGACGATCTCGGGATCGCGGACGCCCTCGCGCTCCGGTGTGATGTCCGCGACCCGGCGCAACTGGAGGCGATTGTGACGGCGGCCGTCGACAACCACGGCGCTCTCGACATCCTCGTCGTCAACGCCGGCGTCGGAGCGTACGGCGCCTTCCTCGACCTCCGCCCCGAGCATCTCGAGGAGATGATCGACGTCAACGTGAAGGGCACGCTCTATGCGGTGCGTGCGGCGCTCCCGCATCTGCTCGAGAGCGATGCCGCGGACATCGTCACGGTCGCCTCGGAAGCCGGGCGGCGCGGGCTGCCGCTCGAGGCCGTCTACTCCGCGTCGAAGTTCGCGCAGGTCGGTTTCACGCGCGCGCTCGACCACGAGCTGCGCGAACACGGCGTCCGCTGCACGAACGTCTGCCCGGGCGGCGTCGCGACGGACTTCGCGATGGAAGAAGGACGCGGCCGGACGCCGGAGATGCCCGAGCTCGCGGGCATGATGCGCCCCGAGGACGTCGCCGCAGCGGTTGTCTTCGCGCTCGAGCGCCCGCGGACGCATCGGCTCCTCGAGCTCGCGTTCCGGCCGATGACGGAGGACTCGTGGGGATGATCCGAATCGGACTTCTCTCCACGGCCGACATCCACCGTGCCCATCTCGCGGCGGTCGCCGAGACGAGCCCCGTGGTGGCGGTCGCCTCGCGGACTCCGGCGAAGGCGGAGGCGTTCGCGCGCGCGCACGGCATCGAGCGCGTCCACGCCTCCTACGAGGAGCTGCTCGCCGATCCGGAACTCGATGCCGTCGTGATCGCGCTGCCGAACGCGCTCCACCACGAGTGGTCGATGCGCGCACTCGCCGAGGGCAAGCACGTCCTCTGCGAGAAGCCGTACACGCGTCATCCGGAGGAGGCGGAGGTGGCCTGGGACGCGGCGGAGCGGCGCGGGCTCGTGCTGATGGAGGGGTTCATGTGGCGCCACGCTCCCCAGACCGCGCTGATGCTCGAGCTCCTGCCGCAGCTCGGGACGCTCTACTCGATCCACGCGACCTTCTCGTTCAGGTTCGAGCGCCCGGACACCGACGTCCGCCTCGTGCCCGCGCTCGGCGGAGGCTCGCTGCTCGACGTCGGCAGCTACTGCGTGAGCGCACTTCGGCTGGTCGCGGGGGAGCCGGACGAGGCGTACGGCACACGGGTGCTCGGCCGCGGCGGCGTCGACTGGGGTTTCGCCGGCGTGCTGTGCAGCGGCGACGTGCTCGGGACCTTCCAGTGCGGCTTCCGGCACGACGAGCGGTCGATCGTGGTCCGGGGAGCGGGTGGGGAGCTGCGCGCGCCGGATCCCTGGCACGCCTCGGAGTCGCGCATCTACCTGAACGGGGAGGAGCACCTCGTCGAGCCCGAGGATCCGTACCGGCGGCAGCTGGCGAACTTCGTCTCGGCGATCGAGGGAGACGCCGAGCCGCTCCTCGGACGTGACGACGCTCTCGGCCAGGCGCGCGCGCTCGATGCGCTCGACACCGCGGCAGCGTCTGGACGTGCGGTCTCGCTCGCGACCGCCTGACCCCATCGACTCGGCAATCGGCACCGCCTGCGACGCGGGCCGATCGCTGGCACCATGACCGACCGATGAAGATCGTCGCAATCGTCGTCCTCACCGCCGCCTTTTCCATCAGCGCGGCAACGGCTCACGCAACGCCGAGCACCGGCGTCGCGCGGCTCACGCATGCCCAGCAGCGCGCGATCGTCGCGGCGGGCGAGTGGCACCGGGGCTGCCCCGTCTGGATGTCGCAGCTGCGCGTCGTCACCTACCGCTACTACGGATTCGACGGGAAGACGCACATCGGTCAGATCGTCGTCAACCAAGAGGTCGCGCCGGCTGTCGCGAAGGTCTTCGCGAAGCTCTACCGTGCGCGGTTCCCGATCAGGGACGGCGCGTTTTCGTCCACGTACGGGCCGCATCCCGACCGGAGCGGTGACGTCACCGCATCGTTCGAATGCCGCAACGCTGGGGCGTCTCCGTGCAGCAGCACCACGACCACGCATCACTGGTCGATGCATGCCTTCGGCGAGGCGATCGACCTCGACCCGCGTGAGAACCCGTACGTCGGGTGCGGGATGACGCGTGACAAGACCGCAATCTCGTACATGAAACGGTCATGGCACCGGCCGGGGATGGTGACGGCTACCGTGCGGAGCGCCTTCGCGTCGGTCGGCTGGGGCTGGGGCGGGTCGTGGATCGGTTCCACCAAGGACTACATGCACTTCTCGATCAACGGCCACTAGGACGGTCCGGGCGGGCTTCTGCCGCGACGACCGCTTGGACGGCGACCGGCTGGAGCTGCGCTAGGTCCCGACGACCTGAACGAGCCAGCGCCGGTCGCGCTCGCGGTCGAGCTCGATGAACAGCACGCGCTGCCAGGTTCCGAGCTGAAGCTCGCCGTCGCGTACAGGCACAGACTCGCCGGCGGTGCCGAGCAGCATCGCCATGCAGTGCGAGTGGCCGTTGCCCTGATCCATGTCCTCGGGGCAGATGTTCTCGGTGCGCCGGTCCCAATCGTCGTGCGCGTAGTAGCTCTCGCTCGGCACGAGCCGGCGGAGGAGGTCGCAGAAGTCCTCGAGGAAACCTGTCTCCATCTCGTTCACGCGCACGCAGCACGTCGTGTGCGGTGAATAGATGCAGGCGATTCCGTCCGTGATGTCGCTCTCCCGAACGGCGCGCTGCACGTCCTCGGTGATGTCGTTGACGGTGAGCCCTCCCGCAGTGCGCAGGCGCGTTTCGTGCTGGAAGACCTTCATCGTCGTCGCCATTGTGCGGGAATCCCTACCCGATGCGGCAGATGAATCACAACAGCCTCAGTGGATCCTGCAGGACATGTCGTTCCCTACGATCGTGCCGATGGCGACACTGAGGCTGATGGCGGCGCTTGCTGCCGCATCTGCTCTGTCGGTGGCCGCGCTTCTCGTGGAGATCCACGAGACGGGCAGCTCCTTCTACCGCTTCCTCGTCTGGAATCTGTTCCTCGCCTGGGTGCCCCTGGCCGCGGCGCTTGCCTGCCACACCTTCGCCCGGCGCGGTGCGTACACGGTCGCGGCTGTGGCGGGCGTGATCTGGCTCCTGTTCTTCCCGAATGCCCCGTACATGCTGACCGACTACATCCACATCGGGGAGGCGCCGAGCCCGTTGTGGTGGGACGCCCTGATGCTCTCGTCGTTCGTCTGGACGTCGCTGATGCTCGGCTTCTTCTCGCTCGCTCTCATGCAGGACGTCTGGAGAGCTCATTTCGGACAGCTCGTCGCCTGGCTCCTCGCCACGCTCGCCCTCGCGCTCGGGAGCTTCGGTGTCTATCTCGGCCGTTTCGTGCGCCTGAACAGCTGGGATGCGCTGCTCCATCCGCGCAGCGTGGCGCACATCATCGCCACCCAGCTCGAGAATCCGTTTCACGAGCCGCGCCTGATCGGCGTTCTGGGCCTGCTGACCGCGTTCATGTTGATCAGCTACGCGGTTGTCTGCAGCTTCGCTGCTTTCCAGGATCGAATTGGGGCCGGACGTCTACACGCTGGAGGCGAGTGAACCCGTTACCGATGCGGTGGAAGCCCGGGAGGGACGGCTCGCAGGCTAGGCGGCTGTGTAAGGGCTGTACGGCGCCCGCCAGAGAGCCGGCAACGGGAGGTCTTCCGGATAGCCGTCCTCCCTGAGCCGAGCGCGTTCGTCCGAGAGCGCCTCGCGAACCTCCGGGTTGAGATTTCCCAAGACCTCTAGGAGCGCAGGGCCAACCGGCCAATTCTGAACGCGCTCCCGAGTCTTGGGATCCTTCCCAACCCAGTAGATGTGCGCGCGTGCCGCCGCAGTAACACCCATGTCCTGATAAGTAGGTCGATGCCGCCGGGTGACCCACACCCGATCGGTTAGCTCCGAGCCACCGGAGGTCCATAAGAGCTCGCCGCTGCCAGCTTGATCGGTCGACGTGAAGGCTCTAAGTCCGAGCTCTTGCGGGCTCGCCAGAGACGACGCCACGCCGTCAACTCGAGTCCACCATCGGCCGAACGAGGTATCAGGCTGTGGGATCATTGCGCTGGGAACTTCGAACGCCCATTTGCTGGCTATCGGACAAGAACCCGCCTAAAAAGGGGTTGACGCTGCGGGATGCGTGGCGAGAGATCCACCTACGGGGTGGCTCTGTAACAGGGCCGCCCCGCCTCCTTCGACAGTGGCCGGTGTGGCGATAAGGCCGTAGTAGAACGACGACGACACGCCGAAGCGGGCCGTCGTCTCTAGCAGTCCAGGCTGCCTTCCACAAGAGAGGTAGATGAGATGGGCCCGCCTGGATTCGAACCAGGGACCAACGGATTATGAGTCCGCTGCTCTAACCAGCTGAGCTACGGGCCCCGCCTTGTTCAGGCCGAGCGTATCGCCCGCCGCAGTGAGAGCCACAGCACGAGCAGGACGGCGAGCGGTAGCAGCCACCAGGCAGTCACGCCGGAGTGAGCGAACGCCGCCGTCGCTCCGATGGCTGCGACGACGAGCGCCGCCACCAGCCAGTCGTCCCCGATCACGAAGTCCCACCAGAAGCGGCCGAAGGCGGCGATGCGCTTCATGCGGGCACCGCCTCGAGCCGCTCGCGCCGCAAGAGGCGCACGAGGACGAAGGAGGAGAGGACGACGAAGCCGAGCACGCCGAGGATCGAGACGTCCGAGCCGGGCCAGTGCGCGCCCGCACCCTCGGCCGCCCAGAAGATCCCGAACGTGGTCAGCATCACGCCGACGGCGAACTTCAGCGTGTTCTCGGGAACGCGGGCCAGCGGCGCACGCACCGCAACGCCGACCGCGGCCACGAGAACGACCGCACCGGCCGCGCCGGCCGCTGCCAGTGAGATCGACCCTTGCGCGCTGCCGAAGGTGAGGACGATGAACACGACCTCGAGCCCTTCCAGCAGCACTCCCTTGAAGGCGAGCGTGAACCCGTACCAGTCGAGGCCCGCACGCTCGACGTGAGCCGCGCCACGCGCTTCGGCGAGTTCCTGCGAGAAGATCGCATCCTCGTCGTGCAGCGACCTGTAGCCGCTCGCGCGCAGGATCGCCTTTCGCAGCCACTGCAGTCCGAAGACGAGCAGGAGCGCGCCGACGACAAGGCGGAGCGCGTTGATCGGGATCACGGTGAGCGCTGGTCCGAGGATCGCGACGGCCACCGCGAGCGCGAGCGTTGCTGCGCCGAGGCCGGCGAGCGCGGAGCGCCAGCCGCGGGCGACGCCGGCGGCGAGGACGATCGTGAGCGCCTCGACCATCTCGACCGCGCTCGCGAGGAACGCGGAGAGGACGAGAAACGTGTTGCCGGTGCTCAGCGGAGACCCCGAGGACGAGGGTAGCCGGGCATGCCCGCGCTCGCGGCCGCCGCCGCGACGTCGGCCGGGTACGACCGCAGGCCCTTGAATAGGAGCCATGCGCTGGCGCCCAGCGGCAGGATCATGACGGCGAACGTCCATTGCAGGCCCGAGCGGCCCCCGCCGAAGACGTGATCCGAGACGGCGCCGAAGAGGACAGGCGCCAGTGCGACGGCGAGTGAGCGCAGCAGCGTCCGCACCGCCTCCGCACGTCCCCAGAGAAGCGGCGGCATGATGTCGAGCCGCGCCGCGTCGAGCGGCGGGTTCTGCGCGCCGAGGAAGAACGCCGCAAGGGTGAGGTAGGGCACCGCGGTCACCGCGTCGCGCGTGAAGATCGCCGGGACGAACAGGATCGTCGTGAGCACCGCGGCGATCGCAGGTGTGAGCACGCGCGAGTTCAGGTGCCCGCGCTTGAGCAGCCAGTCACCAAAAGCGCCGCCGAAGAGGACGCCGGCGAGCGCGCCGGCGCCGACAACGAGCAGGAGCGTGCTCGCCAGCGCCTGGTTGATCCCGTACTGATCCTTGGAGAACTCCAGGCCGAACGTCTGCAGGCCGGCGAGGAAGTAGTAACCGCACGCGCTCGCGGCGATCAGCACGACATTCGTGCGCACGCGCAGCACGTAGCGGGTGGCGCGGAGGAGGCTCATCCGCCGAGCCTGCCGTGGGTCAACAACGAGCTCGGGATCCACCTCGAGGCCGCGCTCGCGCGCCAGCCGCTGCGCGTCGGTCTCCTGGGGCCCCGCATCTTCTTCGGTCGCTTCCGGTGGGAGACCGTGGTCGGAGGCGAGCACCCCCTTGCCTCCGCGTTCCGGCTCCCGCAGCCGCCATACGACGGCGGCGAGCGCGAAGGCCGGCAGTGCGAGGATGACGAACGCGGCCCGCCACGAGAGCGCAGAGATGTTGCCGGTCACGGCGAAGCCGACGCCGGCGCCGAGGTACTCGCCCGCGAGGATGACGCCGTAGATCCGTCCGCGCTCCCAGCTCCCGAACCAGTCACCGACGAGCGAGGCGACCATTGGTCCGGCCGAGGCCGTGACGGCGCCGAGGAAAAGGCGTGTCCAGAGAAGCTCGGTGAAGTTCGTAGCGGTGGCGCTCCAGAGCATTGCGGCGCCCCAGAGGACGATCGTGCCTCCGAGCACACGCGTGCGGCGCACGCGGTCGGCCAGGACGCCGAATGGCAGCGTCGCCAGAGCGCCGACGAGAGAGCTCACCGCGACAAGCACTCCGATGTCCGTGTTCGAGATGTGCAGGCTGGCCCGAAGCTCGCTCGCAGACGCGCCGACCGTCGCGGCGTCGGCGCCGCTCAGCCCTAGGATCGCCGCGAGGACCACGATGACCCTCGTGCGCTCCTCGCCTCCAAGCGCAACTGTCAGGCGCCGGGCGAAGGCGCCCGCCGCCGCGGACCCGAGCGCTGCGGCGTCGGTGAGGACGCGCGCAGTCCGCGACTCTTCGGTGCTCACGTCCCCATGGTCGCAGTAGCGCGGGCGCTCGGTGGGGTTCGCTCGGCTGCGTAAGCTGGAGGCATGTTCCTTTTCACGAAGAGCACCGAGATGGTCACGCGCGAGAGCGCCCTCCCCGGACGCGACACACCGATGCAGGTGCCGGAGCGGCACGACGTGCTCGGGACGCCCCTTCAGCCTCCGTTCCCGGACGGAATGGAGCAGGTCGTTGTCGGCATGGGCTGCTTCTGGGGCGCCGAGCGTGTGTTCTGGCGGGCCGACGGCATCTACACGACTGCGGTCGGTTACGCGGGCGGCTACACGCCGAACCCGACCTACGAGGAAGTGTGCAGCGGGCGCACCGGCCACACCGAGGCCGTGCTCGTCGTCTTCGACCCGGCCGTCATCTCGCTCGACGGCGTCCTCCGCCTCTTCTGGGAGAACCACGACCCCACACAGGGAATGCGACAAGGGAACGACCGCGGGACGCAGTACCGCTCGGCGATCTACTGGTCGAACGACACGCAGCGCGCGGCGGCGGAGGAGTCACGCGCCATGTACCAGGGCGAGCTCACGCGTGAGGGCTACGGCGCGATCACGACGGAGATCGCGGAAGCCGGGCCGTTCTACTACGCAGAGCCGTACCACCAGCAATATCTCGCGAAGAACCCGAACGGCTACTGCGGCCTCGGCGGCACAGGCGTCGCCTGTCCCTTCGGCCTCAAGACTGCGTAGCTCCGGCGGACACCTCGCTATTCGTGAGGCTGTCTTCCGCTAAGGCCAACGAGGCGGCCGGCAGGGCCAAGGCGAACGTCGGCTATGAGACGGGAAGCGGCAAGACCGAGGCCAAGGGCGTCGGCAAGGCCCTCAAGGGCAAGGCTCAGCAAGCGGCCGGCAAGGCCCGCAGCACGGCGAAGAAGAAGACGCGCTAGTCCTGATCGAGCGACTTGCTCATCGCGATGGCGTTCTCTTCGTAGCCGAGCGACTGGTAGAGGCGGCGCGCGACGGTGTTCCGCCCGAAGACGTTCAGCGCCAGCCGATCGATACCGCGCCGCCGCGCCTCGTCCTCGGCGAGGAGCATCGCGGCCTTCCCGAGCCCGCGGCCGCGCTGCGGCTCGGCGACGTGGACGTCGTAGATGAAAAGGGAGCGTTGACCCAAGACGTCGCGGTCCGCCAGCCACAGCTCTCCGACCGGCTCCCCGTCGGCCTCGATGACGAAGACGAGCTGCTCGTCGGACGGGCGCCCGTCGGGGAAGAGCTGCTCGATGTCCGCGGCCGCCTTTTCCCTGGCGCCCTCGGGCGGGATCCCTGCCTCGTCGATCATCGCCTGCCCGTAGTCGTCGCGCATCCGCGGGAGCCAGTCGGCGAACTCCTCGTCCCGCATCGGCCGCAGCTGCACGTCCATGCGCCGAGCCTAACGGCGCCAGCATTGACATCGGGACGACAGCGCTGTTGAGTGATTCGTATTCCCACGCAACTGGCGGGGGTCGACAGGGAGGATCGATGAAGCGGTTATTGATGCTCGTGGGGATCGGGGTGGTTGCAGGAGCGATGTACGTGGCCGCGGCGCCGGGCAGCCGGCAAGCGACCGCGCCGACGGCGAGGCAGTTCGCCGCGCTGAAGAAGCAGGTCGCATCGCTCAACAAGAAGCTGACGGCGCTAACGAAGGACGAGAAGGTCGTCCGGTCCGCGGCGGCCGCTTCCGTCGGCTACATCGCCGCCTGTTTCCTCGACAGCACCGGCAACATCCAGAACCTGCAGGTGAACGACTTCGGCGATACCACCACTGGCTTCCTCTTCGGTGCAACAGGTACCAGCGGCACACCGCGCTCTGCTCTCGATGTCGACACGTCGGGAGCCCCGCTGGCGTACCTCCAGCGAGTCACCCCAGGCTGCGTCACGGGGGCGCCCGCAGCGAGCCCGGCGTCGGCGCGCCCGAGCCTCAGTCGCCTGCAGCTCTGGGCCGCCAGCACTCGCTGAGCGTCAGGAGGTAGGGCGGCGATCGGCCACCCTACCTCCTCGGTCCGGCTAGGCCGCGATCCCCACCGGCTTGGTGTGGAGGCGGTGGAGGTCGGGCTCGCAGGCCTCGAAGCCGTCGACGACGTCCGGGTCGAACTGGCCTCCGCGGCCGCGGACGATCTCCTCGACGGCCTCGTCCCAGCCCACCGGCTCACGGTACGGCCGCTTGTCGGTCATGGCGTCGAGCGCGTCGACGACGGCGAAGATTCGCGCGCCCAACGGGATGCTCTGCCCGGAGAGCCTGTCTGGGTACCCGTTGCCGTCCCACCGTTCGTGGTGGGAGCGGATGACGCGCGCACCCTCCCTGTTGAGGAGGGGAATGTGGGCGAGGAACCGCTCGCCGAGCTCTGTGTGCTTCTCCATCCGCTGGCGCTCGCCCGCCGTCAGGGCGCCCGGCTTCAGGAGGATCCCGTCGGGGATACCGATCTTGCCGACGTCGTGCAGGAGAAAGCCCCACTCCAGGCTCGGATCGTCGAGTAGCGAGGGCGCGATCTCGAGCGTGAGCCGTGTCGCGTAGGCCGTCACCCGGCGCGAGTGCTGGCTCGTCCCGAAGTCTCGAGACTCCAGCGCCGAGGCGAGCGCAACGACGGTCTGCGTGTAGGCCTCCGTCAGGAGCTCGTGTTGGCGGCGGCCGATCTCGATCAGCCGGTTCAGGTCGGCGACGTCCACGACACCGGTCCCCTCATCGGCGTCGGGAACGACCCGTTTGACCATCGGCGCAACGAGCCCGAGCAGCTCGAGCGGGCTGAACGGCTTGCGCAGGAACGCCTGCGCTCCCGCCGCCGACGCCGCCCGCCCGGCCTCCTCCGAGCCGCTGATCGCAACGATCGGGATCCGGCTCGTCTGCGGCGTCTCGCGCAGCCGCTCGAGATAGAAGACTCCGTCGATCCCCGGCAGTCCGATGTCGAGCAGAATCGCGTCGGGACGTGTCTTCGTGAGCGCGCGCTCCGCCTCGATCACATCGCGGGCGGTGGCGACCTCGAACCCCTCCAGCTCGAAGGTCGTCCGGATGAGCTCACACAGGAGCTCGTCGTCGTCGATTACCAGGACACGACGTGTACGACCCATTTCGGGCAGACCCCCTGTCTCTCGGTGACTCATATGAGGTCTCTCGGCAGAAGCCGAGCACGCCGTGAAAACGGCCACCGCGGGGAAGCGTGAGGGAGGGGAAGGTCTTCCTGACGAAACCTCCCGCAAGCTCTCGGGGCAAGTTCACCCATTCGGGTGACCCAGGCTCGGTCAGCCGCAGTAGAGGCGCCACGCAAGCTGACCTGCGGCGTCGAAGAACGACTCCTCGGCGACCTCGCTGGCCGGCTGGCCGTTTGCGCAGAGAACGACCTGCCGCTCGCCGTCCTCGCTCGACAGCGCGACCGCGATGTATCCGAGCGAGAAGCCGAGATGGCCCCAGGCCGCTCCGCACGTCGATCGCTTCGTTCCCATCAGCGCAGTGATCTCCCCGATCCCGAGGCCGTAGCGGTCGGTTTCGGGCCAGTCCGAATCGACCGCGTCGAGCATCTCCGTGCGCAAGCGGCCCGAGATCAGGCCGCCCCCGAGCAGCGCGCGCAGGAGCGTCACGACGTCGCCGGCGGTCGAGACGATCCCGCCTCCGGCGCCGTGGAAGGGGACGTCGATCGCCGTCACGTCCACGAGGCCGGGGCCGCCGGGCAGGATCGGATTGTCCGGCGGGAGATAGCCGTGCGCGCAGTCGCCGAGGAGCGGTCCCTCGACGAGATCGCTCCGTTCGAGACCGAGCGGCTCGAAGATGCGTTCTCGCAGTGCGTCACGGAGGCTCATGCCGGTCGCCTCCTCGACAAGAAGGCGCAGCACGAGGTAGTTGCTGCCGTGATACGCCCAGCCCTCGCCGGGCGGGAACTGGCGCGGCTTCGCGAGCACGAGCTCGAGCTCGTCGCGCGCGTCGAGCTCCCAGCGATGGGCGAGGTTGCGTCGATACGGCTCGAAGAATGCGATGGGATCTCCCACGAAGTCGTCGAGCCCACTCGTGTGGTTCAAGAGCTGGCGGATCGTGATGCCTTCAACGAACGGCGCCGCGTCGCCGTCGAGGTCGAGCAGGCCTTCCTCGACGAGCCGGAGGACGAGTGGAGCGACGAAGATCTTCGTCACGCTCCCGATGCGAAAGCGGTGCTCGGGCGTCAGCGGCTCGCCGGTCTCGACGTCGGCGACGCCCGCCGCCGCCTCGACCCGGCCGCCCAGCCCGGTCGCAACAACCACTGCTCCGGGAACGCCGGTCTCGACGACGGCTTCGAGCTGATCCTGAATTTCTGCCACTAGGTAGCGTGAGGTTCGTGTCGCCCGACTGGCCTCTCGAGACGAGCCGACTGACTCTACGCCCGTTTGTCGAGGGCGACTTCGAGGCGGTCCACGCGATGCGATCCGATCCCGAGGTCGCGCGCTACCTCTATCAAGGACCGCTGTCAGCGGACGAGACGCGTAGCCGGCTGGAGCGGGACATGGGTCTGTCGGCGTGGTCTGCGGAGGGTGATTGGCTGTCGGTTGCGGTCGTCGAGCGGGCAACGGGTCTCACCATCGGTGACGTGGCCTTCCACTGGGTCAGCGAGCGCGACCGAACCGCCGAAGTCGGCTTCGTCTTCGACCCGCGCTACCAGGGAAAGGGGTTCGCGACGGAGGCGGCGCGCGCGCTCCTCGATTGGGCGTTCACGGAGGCCGGCTTCCACCGCGTCATCGGCCGAACGGAGGCGAGGAACGCCCCCTCCGCGAGAGTCCTGGAGAAGCTCGGCATGCGCCTCGAGGCGCGTCTCGTCGAGAACGAATGGGTCAAGGGCGAGTGGCAGAGCGAGCTCGTCTACGCGATCCTCGAGCGGGAGTGGCGCGAGCCCTAGCGCCGCCTATCCTGGTCGCCGTGATTTTCCGCAAGGCATCGCTTGTGTTGCTGGCCGCCGGCCTGGCGGCGTTGGCGCTCGTCTCCGCGTCGCCGGCGGGATCGGCTACGGAGGCGTTCGTCTCTCCGCACGGGGTCACCGGTGCGGCGGACACGAACTGCCGGTCGGCGGCGTATTCGAGCGTCCAGGCGGCGGTCGACGCCGCGCCGGCGGGCGGCACCGTCGTCGTGTGCCGCGGCACCTACTCCGAAGACGTGGTCATCTCCACGCCGCTCGAGCTCATGGGACAGAAGGGAGCGGTGATCCACGGCACTCCGACGGCGAACGGCATGTGCGACCAGAACGGGCCGTTCGGTCCCGGAAGCGCGCCGTGTCTGGCCGGGATCACGGTCAAGTCGAGCTATGTCACGGTGCGCGGGTTGACCGTGACCGGTGCGATCGGCGAGGGAATCCTCGTGACCGGCTCCCTTACCGGACATTCGATCGGCCACGTTCTGATCAGGGGCAACCGCGTCATCGGGAACGACGAAGACGGGAAGCCGTCGAAGGCGCACTCTCCGTATCCGCC
>DASSLB010000175.1:0-6267 GCA_035689945.1 Gaiellaceae bacterium
CGCGATCTGCACCTGCGGCGAGCCGGTGTCGGCCTCGTTGCGGCCGTGCTTCGAGATGATCTCCTGCTTCGTTTCCTTGGTCAGGGCCAATGCCCTCTCCTTCCTGTTTGCCTCCCGAGGCTCCGCCCGCGGCGCCAAGGACGTTGGCGCGAGCCGGGCCTGGGTCGCGGGTAGGGTAGCGGAAAGCGGCATGGGAAGCGCGATTCCGCAGGAAGCGGCAGCGTGAGTCCACGCACCAGGAATGGCTCTGGGCGTGGTTTGCGGATGCCCCGCGTGTCTTCCGCTCGGTCCAAACGTCGCCTTGTCTGGTGCTCGATCGGCGTCGCAACTGCGGGAGTAATCGTGCTCCTTTTCGTCCTCGTTCCCGAGCCGAAACAGCCGGACGCGGCTGCGACTGGAAGGCCGGGCTCGGCGAAGCTCGCGCAGCCGGTCAACCTCCGTGTGCCTCTTGCGCAACGGCGCGCAGTGAACAAGGTTCTCGACCGCTTCATCCCGGCCGGCGTCGGTCGCCGTTCGATGACGACCGCGTGGCGGCTGGCCGCGCCGGAGCTGAAGGCGGCTTCCACGCTCAGGCAGTGGCGCAACGACGTCAGCCCGATCCCGTACTACCCCGTGGCCGGGAAGACCTTTCACAACTGGGAGACGCTTGACGCCGGGCCGAACTTCGTCGAGTTCGCACTGCTCGTGGTTCCCGTTCGCAGCTCACATCTGGATGCGTGGGCCCTCTTTGGCGTCGTAGTCCGTCGCGGCTCGCGTTGGCTCGTCGACCGGCTCTACCCGGCGGCGACATACAACAGGGCGGGCGTTCTGACCGGTCCCGCAGACCTCGTCGCGGGACACGTCCGCTCGGGTGGCCCCGCGTCGAAGGCGGTGCTCGGCCGGGGCTGGCTGCTCGGGATCGTCTGCACAATCGTGTTGCTGTTCCTGTTTGCACCCGCGTTCCTCTTCGCTTCGTCCCTCCGGAACCGCCGGATGTGGCGACATCGGAATCAGCCGCTGCCACCGCTGCCGACGCGCGTCCTATCTCGTCGGGGGTAGCAGCGCTCGCTTGGGCCAGTGTTCCGCAATGACCCCTGAGCGAGCCACGGCGTGGGCGCCTTGTAGGGTGGTCGGGCCATGAATGGCGGCCCGCCGATCAGGCTTGAGCCGGTCGATCGTGCTGAGGTCACGATCGTGGTCGACAACTTCGTCGATCTATTGATGGCCGGCGCTGACGGGGTCCGCAGGTATCTCGCTGCCGGCTTCGACGATCGCGATCAATTGATTGCAGAACATGGCTTTTCTGCGCTGATCACGATCGAGTCGCGTGGCCGTCGGAGTTCACTTCTGTACGACGGGGGTCTGACACCGACCGCTCTCGCCCGCAACCTGGATGTCCTGCAGGTGCCGGTCCGAGACTTGCGGGCGCTCGTCGTCTCGCACGGACATGCAGACCATCACGGCGGGCTGGAAGCGCTTTTCCAGCGCCACGGTCGGCAGCGGCTCCCCCTTGTTATTCACCCCCAAGCCTGGAAGGAACGGAAGATCGTGTTCCCGACCGGACACGAGCTGCGACTTCCCCCGCCGAGTAAGCGTGACCTTGAGGCCGAGGGCTGCGAGGTCATCGAGGAGCCTGGGCAGACGCTACTGCTCGACTCGACCGCGCTCGTCTCCGGCCAGGTGCAGCGCCTCACCGCTTTCGAGCAGGGCTTCCCGATTCATCACGCGCGCTCGAACGGAGGCTGGGAGCCGGACCCGATGATCTGGGACGACCAGAACCTGATCGTCAACGTACAGGGCAAGGGACTCGTCATCGTCTCCGGCTGTTCGCACGCAGGAGCCGTCAACGTCCTGCACAACGCGCAGCGACTCACCGGCGAGCAGCGCATCGCCGGTTTCATCGGTGGCCTTCACCTGACCGGCGGGATCTTCGAACCGATCATCGAACCCACAGTTAACGCATTCGCGGCCGCCGGTATAGGGCGCCTCCTACCAGCACACTGCACCGGCTGGAAAGCCGTTCACCAACTCGCACGCGCACTCCCCGACGCCTTCGTGCAACCAGCCGTCGGAACAGTCATCACGTTCTGATGACAGGCCACTCGCCTGAGCCAATGTTCCGGAGTGACCCCTTCGCACTGAATGACAAACACTTGACAAACACTGGACAATTCCTGTACAGTCCTCCCCGTCAATAACGACACGTTGGGAGGAGATTCGAATGAAGAAGTTGTTTCTCGCCGTCTTCGCCGTCGCCCTGCTAGCCGTGCCGGCCGCGACCGCGGCCCGCGGCGAGCGGCCGGCCGCTGCCGAGTCGAGCATCGTCCAGACCGCGATCGCCGTGAACTCGAGCGGGCCCTATGCGGGACAGTTCGACACGCTGATCTGCCTGGTGGCCAACAACCCGACCGTCCTCAACCTGCTCTCGCAGAGGGGCCAGTACACGGTGTTCGCGCCGACCAACGCCGCGTTCGCCCAGATCGGAGTGACGAGCGCCAACTGCGCGACGGTCGCCCCGGACGTGACAGGGATCCTCGCCTACCACGTGGCGAAGGGTCGTCGCGCCGCAGCGGACGTCGTCTCGTCGACGCAGATCCGCATGCTGAACCGCCAGTTCACGAGCATCTCGGCGGCCGGCGGCTCGTACTACATCAACGACGCGAAGATCATCGCCACCGACGTCTTCGCCTCGAACGGCGTGATCCACGCCATCGACAAGGTCCTCCTGCCCTCATAGAGGACCCAGGCGCCGCCGGAGATTCGCTCCACGAATCTCCGGCGGCACACCGACCCGATCGGACCGCCGCTCCCAGACGTACCCAGGAGACAGGACATGAAGGCGTCAACATCAACGCACGACGGGCACACGGGTGGGACCGACCCGCAGTCGCTTCCAAGCCGGCCATCCGCAACGACCTGGCGGTTTCCACCGCTTCAGGCCCGGAGCCTCGAGGGAGCCGTGCGCGACCTGCCGACTGCATTCGCCGGCGATCCGTCGATCGTGATCGTCGCGTTTGAGCGGCATCAGCAGTCCGATGTGGACTCGTGGCTCCCCTGGCTCGCGGGTCTGCGTGAGCGGCTTCCTGGGCTCGAGGTCTACGAGCTCCCTGCGATCAAGCGCCGGTGGCTCCCCTTCCGCGGCTTCATCGACGGCGGCATGCGTGCCGGGATTCCGGATCCCGAGACGCGGCAGCGCACGCTTACGACCTACACGGACATCGGTTCGCTCAACCGTGCCTTGCGGACCGACTCGACGACAGCGATCGCCCTGTTCGTCGTCTCCCGGAACGGGAGCGTCGTCTGGAGCGGGCGCGCCGCATACGATCCGGAAACTGCCACCGGTCTCGAACGGGCGGCGACCGCAGCCCGCAACGACGCGGACAGGAGCGAGCCGTGAGAGGCGCTGAGCAGATGACCGACTCGGCCTCGCTCTCGTCCGGTGACGAGTACCGCCGCCTCCGCGTGTGGAACGCGTCGCTCGCGGGCGTGCACGCGGCCCAGGCCGCACTGATCCTCGCGCTCTCGAGCGCGTTCGAGCTCCCGATCACGATCAGCTTCATGACTGGACCGCCCGGAACGGCCAGCATCACCAACACCGTCTACGACCTGCCGATCGGGCCTGTCGTCGCGGTCTTCCTGCTCCTCGCGGCCGTCGACCACGGGCTGATGGCCTCGCCCCGCATCCACCGCTGGTACGAGCGCAACCTCGCCCGCGAGCGGAACCCGGCCCGCTGGTGGGAGTACTCCGTAAGCGCGTCACTGATGATCGTGCTGATCGCCATGTACACGGGAATAGGCGATCTCTCCGCCCTGATCGCCATCTTCGGAGTGAACGTCGCGATGATCCTCTTCGGGCTCGCCATGGAGTACGCGAACCGGCCGGGAGCGCCGGTTGTCTGGCGCCCGTACCTCTACGGCTGCCTCGCCGGTGCCGTGCCCTGGATCGCTATTGCCGTCCAGATCGGCTACTCGCAATCCCAGACAGGGAGCGTGCCGCCCTTCGTGTTCGGCATCTTCGCGTCGCTGTTCGTGCTCTTCATGAGCTTCGCGGCCAACATGGCCTTCCAGTACCGGCGGCGCGGCCGCTGGCAGAGCTACCTGTTCGGCGAGCGCGTCTACCTGCTGCTCAGCCTCACTGCGAAGAGTCTGCTCGCCTGGCAGATCTTCTTCCCCACGCTGATGTAGCGCGCACCACCGAGTCCGTCAGAGAGACGACCGCCGGCGCCGCGCGTACAGGACCGCATTGAGGAACGCTGCGCCGATCACCAGACGGGCGAGCACTAGAGCTCCGCCTCGGGGTCGCACCGGCGTTACGCCGACCGGATCGCGCTCGCCAAGGAGTTCGGGGCAACCGACATCGTCAGCGAGCGTGGCGACGAGGCAGTCGAGCGCGTCAAAGGACTGACCGGTCCTTCGGCGCGCACTCGGTCTTGGAGTGCGTCGGACACACGCGGGCCGGCGAGACGGCACTTGCCATCGCCCGCCCCGGTGGCACCGTCGGCCGGGTCGGCGTTCCTCAGCACGATTCGATCCCGATGGTGCGCGAGTCCTTCTTCATTAACGTCACGATCAGCGGCGGCCCGGCTCCCGTGCGCGCCTACATCGAAGAGCTGATGTCCGATGACCTCGACGGCAGCATCAACCCTGGTCGCGTTCTCGACAAAGTCACCAACCTCGATGGGATCCCGGACGGCTACCACCAGATGAACGACCGCGAGTCGATCAAGGTACTGGTGAAGCCGTAACGGACACTCGGGACTCTCGCCTGCGCGAGCGTGCTTACGCCTGAACGAACCTTTTCCGAAACGTGGGTAGAGAGCCCGCGCGCGTGGGGTAGCGAGGTTCGCCGCCCACAGACTCCTGTCACCGAGGCGGATTGCGCGTCTAGCCTCCTAGTCGGGCCGGACGGCCGCGCGCGTCCGCTCGACGTCGTGGTCGATCGCCGCCACGAGCTCCTCGAGCGAGTCGAAGCGGCGCTGCCCGCGGAGCGGACTCCACAGCTCGACGACGAGGCGATCGCCGTAGAGGTCGCCGTCGAAGTCGAGCAGGTGCGCCTCGACACGCCGCTCGATGCCGTCGAAGTGAGGGTTCGTTCCGATCGAGATCGCGGCGCGCCGGTCGTTGGTCCAGCCCGCGTACACGCCGTCCGGCGGAACGAGGAGCCCTTCGGGAACGTCGAGATTCGCAGTCGGAAACCCGAGCTCGCGGCCGCGTCCATCGCCACGAACGACGATCCCCTCCACCTCGGGCGGGCGCCCGAGCAGCGTTGCGGCATGGTCGGTGTCGCCGGCGTGGACGAGCTGCCTGATCCGGCTCGAAGAGACGTTCTCGACAAGCGGTACGCGGCGCACGTCGAAGTTGCGCTGCTCGAGCAGCGCGAGGTCACCCTCGCGCCCACGGCCGAAGCGGAACGTCTCGCCTGCGGCGACGGTCTCGGCACCGATCCCGCGCAGCATCCGCTCGGCGAAGTCGTCCGCCGAGAGGGCCGCGAGCCGCTCGTCGAAATGGAGCACGAGCACGTCTTCGACGCCGGCCGCCTCGAAAAGCTCGAGCCGCCGCTCGAGCGTGGCGAGGAGCTCGACCTGTCCGCCGAGCACCGCGCGGGGATGAGGGTCGAAGGTCACGACGCCTGTTCGCAGGCCCGCGCTCCGCGCGGTTTCGATGACCCGGAGATGGCCCCGATGGACGCCGTCGAAGGTGCCGACCGCGACAGCGCGTCGCGCCTCGGGCAGCTCAGCGGGCTCGCGAGAGACGTTCACACGCGTACCGATACCTCGGCCTCCGGCAGGAGCCGCTCGGCAGTGAACGCCTCCGGCGCGACTGCGTCGTCAACCGAGAAGGGCCCGATCTCCGTCCGGCGCAGCGACGCGCAGTGTCCGCCGAGCTCAAGTGCGAGCGACCGGATGTAGGTGCCGGAGCTGACGCGGACGTCGAGCGTCACGGTGTCGCCCGTGTACGCGACCACGTCGAGCTCATGCACCGTCGAGCGGCGCATGGGCATCTCCACCTCGACGCCGCGCCTCGCGAGCTTGTACGCGCGCTCGCCGCCGATCTTCACGGCCGAGGCAGCCGGGACCGGCAGCTCGATCTCGCCGCGGAGGCGGTCGAGCCGTGCATGCAGCTCAGCTTCGCCGGGAGGCTCATGCAGCTCGACGATGTCGCCCTCGGGATCTCCCGTCGACGTCCGGCCGGTGAGGTCGATCTCCGTGAGGTATCGCTTGTCGAGCCCGACGAGCCGCGGAGCCAGCTTGGTCGCCCGACCCGACAGCACGAGAAGCAGCCCTGTCG